>NZ_VPBF01000008.1:0-88567 GCF_013418865.1 Acinetobacter sp. YH12117 | reverse complement strand
AGTTGTATGAGGGATAAGGGCAAATTGTAGGTTTTATCTCAGGTTCAAATTTAAGATTTTAGCAGCACTCCAAACTCTACAATTTGCGTATAGTGGTAGCTAATCACTATATCAATCAAGATACAAGCAGCACTGCTGCGCAAGTCTCCTTCTTGCACGTCGTTTAAAGCAGTGCTTTAAACTCGTTCAGGAGAGGGAGCGTTGCGATAGTAAATGATATCTGCATCCGAAATGTGCGAAAGGCGACATGGATGTCGCCGTTGGGTAATTAATATCTGTTGTGATCTTGCAATAAAAGTTATTTTCTAATGAAGCTCTCCCTCCTTTTTTAAAGGAGGGTCGGGGTGGATTTAAACCGAATCAAATCGAGGAAACCATATATGAATACAGCTGTAGAACTCATCATTTTCGACTGGGATGGCACCTTGTTTGATTCAGTCGGTCAAATTGTGGCGAGTTTGCAGTTCGCTGCACAGCAGTTCCAGCAACCCTTAACCGATGACGCGGCCAAAAGTATTATCGGTTTGGGTCTGCCTGAAGTGGCGCAGCGTTTGTTCCCGATGGTACCGGAATTGCATGGCGAGATTTTGCAGTGCTATTCCGAACACTATGTGGCCAACTCCAAAACTGATGTCTGGTTTGACGGTGTGGCAGCAATGCTGAATGATTTACAGGACGCAGGGGTAAAACTCGCGGTGGCTACCGGTAAAAGCCGTAAGGGTCTAGATCGTGTGCTGCAGCAAACCCAAAGTATGGATCTGTTTGCTGCGACCCGTGCCGCCAGTGAAACCCGCTCTAAACCGCATCCCTTAATGTTAGAAGAAATTCTGGCAGAAACCGGAGTGCGCCCTGAGCAGGCGATTATGGTGGGCGATACCTCTTATGATCTGGAAATGGCACAGGCCATTGCCATGCCGCGTGTGGGTGTCAGCTATGGGGTACATACGGTCGAAGTGTTACAGCTGTTTCAACCGCTAAAAATTGCCGGGGATGTCAGCAGCCTGCATCAGTTCCTGTTACAGCAGGTGCAAATGAAACAGGCCATCTAGGCGGGAGAGCATCTTTTCAGAAGAAGTGAACCTCTTGCCGCTTCTTCTTTTATTCAAGAGCTTATTTTCTTCCTTCTTATATTGATCTCTGCCTGGGCATGTTGCGTGATTGCAAAGTTTCGTCTTTCTTTTTCTGTTCTGTAGGCTGTATGAACACTGTGCAGCCTTATTGCCTCTAAAAGCTGCTGATAAAATCGTCTAATACCGAAGCCTTAAGCGCTGAAACTTCTCATCCAGATTTCCTTAAAAAGTGGATAGAAATACTCGGAAATCTATAGCTATCAGAGGCTTCGTGCCGGTTGAGTTGTGGCTGTGTTATAGGTTCTAGCTATTGTAAAAAATAAAATAAGTATTGGCATAAAAAGTCCATTTTTCCGATTCTAAATCAGTTTATATCTATGCGCGTTTGCTAGAGATCGGTAGCAACAGCCTGTTGCCGCTCTGATCAGTCCCCCCTATATCGGCCGATGTTCAGCTGCATGCCGAAAAATCTAGTCAACAGCATAAGCCCAATTTTTGCAGTTTAAGGAAACATTGATGTCGAATTCTGCTGTTGTTGCATCAGTTGCTCAAGCGTTAAGAGATGCTGAATTATCACAAACTGCGATTGCACCGATTCGCCCACAATTAGGCGGTGAATCTGCTGATGTAGATATCGCGTACGCAGTTCAAGAAGTAAATACCGAACGCGCGTTGAAAGAAGGCCGCCGTTTAGTAGGTCGCAAAATTGGTTTGACCTCGAAGGTAGTTCAGGCACAACTGGGTGTTGATCAGCCAGATTTCGGTATGTTGTTTGCAGATATGGCCTATGGTGATGGTGAAGCCATTCCTGCAGGTTTGCTGATTCAACCGAAAGTTGAAGCAGAAATTGCACTGGTCATTAAAGAAGATTTGACCAAAGAAAAACACACCTATGCTGACATTATCAGTGCAACTGACTACGCACTGCCAGCAGTAGAAGTGGTGGATAGCCGTATTGAAAACTGGAAAATCAGCCTGATTGACACCGTGGCAGACAACGCATCTTCAGCGGCGTTTGTACTGGGTTCTCAACCGGTAAAACTGGAAAACCTGGATCTTGTGAACTGCAAGATGGTCATGACCCGCGGTGAAGAAGTGGTTTCTCAAGGTGTGGGTAAAGCCTGTTTAGCCAACCCGCTGAATGCTGCAGTCTGGCTGGCAGATGAAATGGTACGCCGTGGTCGTCCATTGTTAAAAGGCGACATCATCTTAACAGGTGCATTAGGGCCAATGGTTGTGGCGCAACCAGGCGATGAATTCAAAGTTGAAATTGAAGGCTTTGGTTCAGTTACAGCGGCATTCGCTGCTGAATAAGCCCCAACCTGATCAGAATTTTAAGAGAGTACATTCATGAAAAAGATTAAATGTGCAATGATCGGTCCAGGTAACATCGGTACTGATTTGCTTTACAAATTACAACGTAGCGAATGGTTAGAGCCAGTATGGATGGTGGGTATTGACCCTACATCTGAAGGTCTGGCGCGTGCGGCGAAAATGGGTTTAAAAACCACGGCTGAAGGTGTAGATGGTCTTCTTCCTCACGTAATCGAAGATGACATCAAAATTGCATTCGATGCAACGTCTGCATACGTACACGCAGAAAACAGCCGCAAGCTCAATGAACTTGGCGTATTGATGATTGACTTAACACCTGCGGCGATTGGTCCATTCTGTGTACCACCAGTGAATCTTGAAGCATTGCTTGCGGCTGGCGAAGTACCAAACGTTAACATGGTAACGTGTGGTGGTCAGGCAACCATTCCAATGGTTGCTGCAGTTTCTCGCGTTCAACCTGTTGAATATGGCGAAATCATTGCAACGGTATCGACGAAATCAGTTGGTCCGGGTACACGTAAAAACATCGATGAATTTACTCGTACCACTGCGGGTGCAATTGAAAAAGTGGGCGGCGCGAAACAAGGTAAAGCGATCATCATCATTAACCCAGCTGAGCCACCACTGATGATGCGTGATACTGTTCACTGTCTCGTTGAAGGTGAGCCAGATCAAGCAGCGATTACTGAATCTGTGCATGCGATGATTAAAGAAGTGCAAAAATATGTACCAGGTTACAAACTGGTAAATGGTCCTATTTTTGACGGTAACCGTGTTTCGATCTTCTTAGAAGTCGAAGGTTTAGGTGACTTCTTGCCGAAATATGCAGGTAACCTCGACATCATGACAGCAGCAGCTGCACGTACTGCAGAAATGTTTGCTGAACACGTTTTCAACACTGCTGAAGCTTAAGGAGCAACCTCATGTCTAAGATTATTGTTCATGATATGACTTTACGTGATGGTATGCACCCGCAGCGCCATCAAACCACTGTTGAGCAAATGATTGCCATTTCAACAGCGCTAGATGATGCCGGCGTACCTTTAATTGAAGTGACCCACGGTGACGGCCTGGGCGGTTCATCAGTGAACTACGGTTTTGCTGCTGCAACAGATGAAGAATACCTGTCTGCTGTTGTGCCACGTATGAAGAATGCGAAAGTGTCTGCACTGCTTCTTCCTGGTATCGGTACAGTTGACCATTTGAAAATGGCGCATGAAATTGGTGTATCGACGATTCGTGTTGCAACACACTGTACAGAAGCGGACTGTTCTGAACAGCACATCACTGCTGCTCGTAAACTCGACATGGACACCGTGGGCTTCTTAATGCTGGCTCACATGGCTTCTCCTGAGCGTCTTTTAGAAGAAGCACAGAAGATGGTGTCTTACGGTGCAAACTGTATTTATGTCACAGACTCAGCAGGTTACATGCTTCCTCAAGACGTGAAAGATCGTGTAGGTCACTTACGTCAACACTTAGATCCAAGCATCGAACTCGGTTTCCACGGTCACCACAACTTAGGTATGGGTGTATCGAATACGGTTGCTGCGGTTGAAGCAGGTGCAGTACGTGTGGACTTGGCCTCTGCAGGTCTTGGTGCGGGTGCGGGTAACACACCACTTGAATTGTTCATTGCTGTAGCGAACCGTATGGGTATGGATACAGGCGTTGACCTGTTCAAAGTACAAGACGTTGCTGAAGACCTTGTGATTCCAATGATGCACAACCCAATTCGTGCAGACCGTGATGCGGCAACTTTAGGTTATGCGGGTGTTTACTCTTCATTCCTGTTGTTTGCAAAACGCGCTGAAGCGAAATATGGCGTGTCTGCGCGTGAAATCCTGATGGAACTGGGTCGCCGTGGTACAGTCGGTGGTCAGGAAGACATGATTGAAGACTTGGCGTTGACCATGTCTAAAGCACGTGAAATGCAAGCTTAAGTTTTAATTTTAAAACTGGCTTAAGCAAAGCACTCCAATATATTTGGGGTGCTTTTTTTATTGGTGTGATTGAGTTGCTTAATATCACACTTTAAAAATAAATCCGGATTTAAAATCACACAGATCAATGTATTTAAAACGCATCTTATTTTTATATAAAAAATCTGTTAAATGATCAGCCGGGATTTATTTTAAAAGGATGGAAAAAGGGGGAGTAGAAAACCGATTAATTTAAATTCGAGGAAAAGCTGAATTATTTTAAATATTAAATTTTTTATAAATAATACTGATAGTTAAAAGCTATTAGTTAAAGTGTTAATGTTAAAACCAATAAATAAAGCTTAAAAACTCAAAATAAATAAAAAATACAGTGAAAAATAATATGAATAACAGATGTTTATATTTTTAGGGTGGAGAGTATTTAGCAGGGAAATGATTGCTGAAATATCTTAAAAAAATAAAAAAAGCGCTGTGAAATCAAAAAAATGCCCAAACCGATAAATGTTTAATACTGTGGTCGGATTTTCTATTTGATTATGCTTACGCATGATGACGGCATTGTTTTTATCTGCTGAATGGGAAAATTTACCATGCGTCGTCAAAAATTATGGATAGCAATGCTTGCTGCGACAGCAACTTTAGGAACTTCTGCTACATATGCAGATTTTATTGATGACAGCAATGTTCAACTTAAATTTAAAAATTTCTATTTAGATCGTCAGTATCAAGATAAACCAGAATTGAACTTTGGTTCATGGTCACAGGCGGTAACTTTGGATGCCAAGTCGGGTTATCATGATATTGGTGGTGGCGTGCAAATTGGAGCAGATGTACTGGTTCAACATGCAGTTAAACTCAACGGCCGTGATCAAAATCCGGATTGGGTGTTACCTCACGATGGCAAAGAATCTAAAGATCATTTTGGTAAAGTTGGTGCAACCTTAAAAGTTAAGGTATCTGAAACTGAGTTGAAGGTTGGTGATCTATTACCAATGTCACCAGTGGTATTCTTTGATCCATCTCGCCAATTACTGACTACTTATAATGGTGCCTGGTTAGAGTCTAAGGACCTGAAAGATACCAAGTTAACTCTGGCTTATATTGATGGCATTAATGCACGTTATGAAAATCAATATCATGACCTGAGCTTATTTCCGCAAAACAACTTTGCGACAGCAGTCAGTACAGATGACGGTATGTATATTGCCGGGATTGATCATCAATTCACCCCAAAAGTGGGGGGTAGTTACTGGTATGCAGATGTCACCAACATCTACCAACAGCATTATGCCGCTGTAAACTATAAAACCACCTTGGCTGAAAACACCAAGTTAGACACTCATGTACGTTATTTTGACAATAGCGAGTCAGGTGACCAGCTGTATGGCAAGATTGACAGCCAGGCCGTGTCTGCAGGTGCAAAAATCAACCATGGTATGCACACAGTACAATTAGGCTACCAGCAAATGTTTGGAGAGCATGGTAACAAAGCGCCAATGTTCCCGACATTGGGTGGTTGGGTACCACAGCCTTATCTAGACAACTGGTCGGTGGCAAGCTTTATCCGTAAAGATGAAAAATCATGGAGCTTGGGTTATACCTATAACTTTGCTGATGTGGGTGTACCAGGTTTAACCGCAACTGCACGTCATTTCCGTGGTTGGGATGTCGATAATGGTGCAGGCGAACCGCGTGGCAAAGAAAATGAAAACAACCTGATTGTGAACTATGTGGTACCAGAAGGTAAGCTAAAAGGTTTAGGTTTCAACTACATGTTTATTGATACCAACTATGACAATATCTCAGGTGGTAACGATCTAGAAGAACACCGTATCGCGACGACCTATACCTATACATTCTAATTGGTCAAGATCAAAGAGCAGCTGCACCTCCAGCTGCTCTTTTTTATATAAAAACAGATGAAAGTCCTAATAAAAATAAGGATTTAAAATTAACTAAAATGTTTAAAAACAATGGCTTAAATAATCGTTTTTTTGTAGCTTAAAATCGTAATTTTGTATCAGTTGAAAGCGCAGGAGCGGTTAATATAAGCCTATAGAAAACGCATGTTCAACGAGTCACTTGACGTCCAGACCTTCCAAGATTGAGGGAAACGCAAGCTAAAGACTGTATGAGGAGTAAGTATGAGCACTGTCCAAATCCCTGACTATACAACAGATTCATTCTTTGGCTTAGAAGATAAATGGATTGAAACCGCAGAAGGCGAACTCACCCATTACCATGAAATTGGTGAAGGTACGCCAATTCTGTTCTTGCACGGTTCAGGTACGGGTGTATCTGCAGCGGCCAACTGGTGGTTAAACCTGCCACAAATTGGTGAACAGGCACGTTGTATCGCGATTGATACCATTGGTTATGGTCAAACCGTTGTTGCACCGGGTACCCAATACGGGATCCGTGCCTGGGTTGATCACGCAATCCGTACCTTAGATGCTTTAGGTATCGAGAAAACCTGGTTGGTGGGTAACTCTTTAGGTGGCTGGTTGGCATTTCAATTGGCACTGGATTATCCAGAGCGCGTTCTGGGTATCGTGTCTATGGGTACCGGTGGTGCCAAGCAAACTGCGGCACTGAAAGCGCACGCGAACCCAGTACTGACTGAAGAAGGGATCCGTAAGACACTGTCTATGTTCGTGGTGAACAAAGACCTGATTACAGACGAACTGGTGAAAGTCCGTTTTGACTCGGCTGCAAATGACTATGCATCTGACCGTTTAATGGATGTGGTGGGTGCGCGTGACCGTGACCGTTTCGAATTCCCGTTAGACTTCGAAAAAATGAAAGACATCACCGTACCTGTACTTCTGATTCATGGTACTCAAGACGTGGTGATTCCAGTATCCCGTACCTGGGACATCCTGAATGTGGTGCCAAATGCAGATGCACACATCTTCAGCCAGTGTGGGCACTGGTCACAAGTTGAAAAAGCCGATGAGTTCAACACAGTTATTAAAAACTACCTGGCGGCGCACGGCGTAAAATAAGTCGGTGATAAAAGCGAAAAAAGGATGGTGACAGGCCATCCTTTTTTTATGGGCGGAATTTCTGGCTCAACCGGTTTAGTGTTGAATAAAGCTGGCCACCAGATTAATACAAATCGCCAGAATGGTGGTGTTAAACATATAGGCCAGCACAATATGCAGCGTATTCAGGATACGCATCGCGCGTGAGCTGATGGTGACATCGGCGGTTTGTGCCGACGTGCCAATCACATAACTAAAATAGAGAAAATCCGGATAGGTCGGATAAGGGGTTTTCGGAAACTCCAGACCACCTGCCTGATGCTGTTGCAGCGCCAGATAATAGTCATGCGCATAGTGAATCGCAAAAATGGTATGCATAAACAGCCAGGCACATAAAATAGTGGTAATCGCCAGCAGAAAATGCCCCATGCGTGCAAAGTCGGTTTGGGCAAATAAGTTGATCTCGACAATAATCGCAATAAAACACATCACCAGGGTTAGAAACAGCAGTAACAGAATCAGCCATTTACTGGCATCCTGCTGCTGGGCGCATTGCAGAATATGCTGATGATCACTGTGCCAGAAATTCAGCAGGGTAAAGAGCAGATAGCCGGACACGGCAATATTCCAGCTGATGAGCAGGCAGGTCGACCAGGTCCACGGGCTCAAGCACTGAAAAATACCGTACAGCACCGTGGTGATCAGAAAACTGATAAAAAAATAAGGATGAGACTGCATCCCGGTTTTAATATGGCTAAACGGTGTTTTTATCATTCTTATTCCTTTGATCTGGCCCATGACAGATAAAAGCATGCCTAGCATCCTGCTTCAGGGGCAGAACATAGCGGCACTTCACTGTAGTCTAGCTTATTAGACTTAAGTTGTAGTTTACGGCTGAAAATAAATCTGCGCGGCTAGCAGAGAAAAAGTCGTAAAAGTGCAAAAATGATAAAAAATGGTGCAAAAAATCCTGCGACTTAAGTCTAATCTGATTAAAAAGCCAGCAAATTGGCCATAAAAAAAGCACCATTATTTAGTCTCGAAATAATGATGCTTACAGGCAGTCAGCCAAAGCGCGGCTTAATCGCGGTTAATATCCAGGTAAAACACCCGGGTCAGCAGTTCCATAAACTTGTCGACCGATGGCGAGTTGCTGTTTTTGCGGTAACTGACATACAGGTCCAGATAAGGCAGTTCGATATCCAGCGGACGGATGATGGTGTTGTTCATGGTCAGTGGTGTAATATAGCCTGGAAGGATCGTACAACCTAGACCAATACCAATAGAGTTGATGTTAAACAAGATGTTATCGGCTTTTTGCACGATATTAAATTCAATATTATTAGCTTTGGCAAAATCTAAAATGGTGTTGTGAAGGGTAAGAGATTGCTCTGCTGATGGGATAATAAAATCTATACCATTCAGTGCTTTAACTGGAATTCGTTCGTATTTTGCCAGCGGATGGTCTTTCGGCAAAATGAAAATCAGCGGTTCACGCAGCACGAACTGGCTTTCAATTTCATCACTGTTAAAGTTGTGACGGGTAAAGGTGATGTCCAGTTCACCTTTTTTAATGGCTTTCATCTGATCATTGTTGTTCATACTGAGCAATTCAATTTTCAGATCCGGGTTCTGTACGCGCAGATTCGGCAACACATACGGGAAAATCTTCATTTCCGCGACCGGTACAAAGCCAATGCGTAGCATCTGCTGTTTGGCCTGGGACACCTGACGCGCCATGGCCACGGCTTTGTCGGCCTGCGCCAGGGTCAAGCGCGCCTGTTCCAGAAACACTGCGCCTTCTTCTGTCAGTTCGACCTTACGTTTGGTCCGGTGTAACAGTTTTACGCCAACGTCTTCTTCGAGGTCTTTAATCTGTTGACTTAAAGAAGGCTGGGCTGTGTAGAGCTTCAAGGCAGCCTTACTGAAGTTCAGTTCTTCAGCCACGGTAATGAAATAGCGAAGGTGACGTAATTCCATAAACCCATTCCAAAAGATTAATTCAAAAAATGTCTAACTATCATGTCTTAAGAGTATAATCTATAATCAACTATTAGGTGAAGATTATTCTGCCATTTAGGAAATAAATAGGCTTTCAAATTTTATTAATGCTTTAATAAAGAGAAATAAGCGATAAGTAATTGATAAAATATCTTAATTAAAACAAAAAAAATATTTCACTAAACCCCGCTAAAAAATCATTATCCATGCAAAGTTGAGTCTATTACTTTGTGCCATAACTGGTCACAGGAGAGCTTTTCATGAGTGGAAAAATTGATGTGCGCGAAATCGACGCTTTAGTCGATGCACAAAATGGACGTATCACGCCATCTATCTATACAGATCCTGACATTTACGAATTAGAACTTGAACGTGTCTTCGGTCGTACATGGTTATTCCTTTGCCATGAAAGCCAAATTCCTAAGGCTGGCGATTTCTTCAATACCTACATGGGTGAAGATCCAATCATCGTGGCACGCCAAAAAGATGGCTCAATCAAAGCATTCTTAAACCAATGCCGTCACCGTTCTATGCGCGTAAGCTTCGCAGACTGTGGTAATACACGTGCGTTCACTTGCCCATACCACGGCTGGTCATACGGTATTGATGGTTCTCTAAAAGACATCCCGCTTGAAGATCGTGCTTACCCACATGGTGCATGTAAAGAGCAATGGGGTCTGGTAGAAGTTAACCGTGTTAAATCATACAAAGGCCTGATTTTCGGATGCTGGGATGAAACGACTCCAGATCTAGAAGAATACATGGGCGATATCGCTTGGTACCTGGACGGCGTTGTCGATCGTCGTGAAGGCGGTACTGTGATTGTGGGTGGTGTACACAAGTGGGAAATCGAGTGTAACTGGAAATTTGCAGCTGAACAGTTTGCATCTGACCAATACCACGCCCTGTTCTCTCACGCATCTGCGATTCAGGTACTTGGCGCGAAACCAGACGACGAATCAACCAAGAAATTAGGTGCTGCTCAAACGGCTCGTCCAGTTTGGGAAACTGCAAAAGATGCACTGCAATACGGTTCACGTGGTCACGGTTCAGGCTTCTTCTTCACAGAGAAACCAGATGCAAACGTTTGGGTTGACGGTGAAGTGGCCAACTACTTCCGCGAAACGTATGAAGAAGTAAAAGAGCGTCTAGGTGAAGTACGTGCGCTGCGTCTTGCAGGTCACAACACCATGTTCCCGACACTGTCTTGGTTGAACGGTACTGCAACACTTCGCGTATGGCACCCACGTGGTCCAAACAAAACTGAAGTTTGGGCATTCTGTATTGCCGATGCTGAAGCGTCTCAAGAAGTGAAAGAAGCGTTTGAACGCTCTGCAACGCGTGCATTCGGTCCTGCCGGCTTCCTGGAGCAAGATGACTCTGAGAACTGGATCGAGATTCAGAAAGTTTTACGTGGTTATAAAGCACGTCAAAACAAATTGATCGTTGAGATGGGTAAAGGCAACGAGAAAGTACGTGAAGATGGTATCCCGGGCATCACCAACTACATTTTCTCTGAAACTGCAGCACGCGGTATGTACCGTCGCTGGGCAGATTTATTGATCCATGAAAAATGGGAAGACGTTGAAAAAGCGGCTGACGAATACGAGAAGGAGCTTATGAAATGAGTCAAATCAGCTTAGAACTTCATCACCAGATCAGTCAGTTCCTGTATCAAGAAGCCAAGCTTCTTGATGACTGGAAATTCCGCGAGTGGTTAGACACGCTAGCTGAAGATATTTCTTATACGCTACGTACCACACCAAACGCACAAACCCGTGACCGTCGTCGTTCGGTTGAACCACCGACGACTTGGGTGTTCAACGATACGAAAGATCTGTTGGAACGTCGTGTTGCCCGTCTTGAAACCGGTATGGCCTGGGCAGAAGAGCCTCCATCACGTACGACTCACATGGTGTCTAACGTGATTGTTGAAGCGTCTGAAGTAGAAGGCGAATACGATGTGTACGTGACTTATTTACTGTACCGTACCCAAAAAGAGAAAGACGTTACGATTTACTGTGGTAAGCGTCATGACAAGATCCGTAAAGTTGAAGGCGGCTTAGGCTTCCAGATCTTCAACCGTAAGATCACGCTTGACCAAGTTACCTATAACTCACATAACCTGAGTGTGTTCTTCTAATGAATAAGATTTTTGTTTGCCAAGTTGACGAGCTTGACGAAGGCGAAGCATTGAAAGTGGACTGCGGCGTAAACGGTATCGATGCGCTGGCAGTATTCAACAATGGCGGTGAATTCTTCGCAATGAATGATCGCTGTTCACATGGTAATGCATCGATGTCTGAAGGTTATCTGGAAGATGACGGTACAGTTGAATGTCCGCTGCACTCTGCACGTTTCTGTTTGAAAACTGGTCAAGCACTATGCTTGCCAGCAACAGATCCAATCCAGACATTCCCAGTGATTGTTGAAGATGGCGCGTTATACGTAGAGATGGCAGGAGAGTAATCATGGGTTGGCTAAAAGGCGAAGTTGCACTCATCACTGGTGGTGGTTCAGGTTTAGGCTGGGCTTTGGTTGAGCGTTTTTTGGAAGAAGGAGCACAGGTGGCCGTTCTTCAGCGTTCTCAGTCTAAAGTTGATGCTTTACAGGAACACTTTGGTGACCGAATTCTTGCAATCGCTGGTGATGTTGCCAACTATGAAGACAATGTCCGTGCTGTTCAAGCGACCGTTGAGCGTTTTGGCAAGCTTGACTGTTTTGTGGGTAATGCCGGTATCTGGGATCACTATGCCGATATCGTTAACACCTCGGGTGAGCAACTGGATAAAGCCTTTAATGAAATCATGGGCATTAATACCAAGTCGCTGATTCTGGGTGCCAAAGCAGCGCTAGACGAGCTGATCAAGTCAGAAGGTTCAATCATCTTCACTTTATCGAACTCTGCGCTGTATTCATCGGGCGGTGGTCCTGTTTATACCGCATCCAAACATGCTGGTGTAGGCATCATGAAAGAACTGGCCTATGAATTAGCGCCAAAAGTTCGTGTTAATGCCGTGGCACCGTCTGCCATGAATGTGAATATCAAAGGTGCGGCATCACTCGGTCAGGAAAATGTTGGCCTGCTCGATGCACGTGATCCTGAGAAAATTGCCCGTGGTATGCCACTGAACTTCTTGCCAGAACCAGAAGATATGACCGGTTCATATGTGCTGCTGGCTTCACGTCAAAATAACCGTCCACTGACCGGCGTGCTGATTAACGCGGAATGTGGCTTGGGCATTCGTGGTTTACGTCAACCACGTGCCGGTTTCTTTGACGAGTAATTCACGCCTTAAAACATAATGGACTAACCCGGCAGCCTTTTGGCTGCCTTCCGTTTAGGAGTCACACATGGCCGTTAAACTTATTTGTGCATCGCACAGTCCTTTAATGGAGTTTGCCACTCCGCAAGAACAACGCAAAGAACAAGCTGTTCGTCAGGCGTTTGAAAAACTGTCTGCGGAAGTCAAAGCCTACGATCCAACCCTGATCATTACCTTTGGTCCAGACCATTTCAATGGTTTCTTCTATGACCTGATGCCAAGTTTCTGTGTGGGTATTCGTGCCACTGCAGCAGGTGACTGGGACTATGGTAAAGACAACAACAAGATTGATGTGCCTGAAGAAACTGCACTCAATCTGGTTCGCCGTGTCCTTGATGAAGGCGTGGATGTGGCCTATTCGTATCGTATGCAGGCCGACCACGGTGTGACCCAGCCATTACATTTCCTGTGTGGTGGTCAGCTCGATCGTTATCCTACCATTCCAGTTTTCATTAATGGTGCAGCTGCGCCAATGCCAACCACCAAACGTACCATTGCTTTAGGTCGTGCGGTCGGTCAGTTTATTAAGTCACTGAATCTTGAAAACGAACGCGTACTGGTTCTGGGTACGGGTGGTCTGTCTCACGATCCACCTACACCGCAAATGGGTTCGGTACCACCAGAAGTGGAAGAATTCCTGATTGCCGGTCGCAACCCGACGCCGGAAGCACGTGAAGCCCGTCAGGCAAAAATTATTGCCGTGGGTCAGAAGCTGGCCGCGGGGGATACCTCGGTAGCGGTTCCGCTGAATGCGGAATGGGATATTGCCTTGCTGGAGAAATTCAAGCAGGCAGATTTCGCAGCACTGGAAGCCATGACTGAAGCGGAAATCCGTCGTGATGGCGGCCGTGGCGGTCAGGAAGTCCGTTCATGGATGGCGGCATTTGCTGCATTGCATGAGCTGGGCGAATATGACATGACCACCCACTGCTATGAAGAAATCAGCGAGTGGATTGCCGGTTTCGGTATCGTTTCTGCAGAATTAAAAGGTTAACTGAATGAGCAATGTAAACAGCATCGTGATTGTCGGTGCAGGTCAGGCCGGTGCCAGAGCAATTCTGGAATTACGTGGCAACAAATACGAAGGCAAAATCACCCTGATCGGGGATGAAACCCATTTGCCGTATGAGCGTCCGCCTTTGTCTAAAGATGTGATTCTCAAACCAGCCGAAACCAAAATCGAAATTCTGTCAGAAGAAAAACTGGCGGAACTGGGCGTTGAAACCATCCGTGGTAACGGTGTGGCCAAAATCAATGCCGAGGCAAAAACGGTTGAACTGCAAAACGGTGATGTCGTTGCTTATGACAAGTTACTGCTGGCCACCGGTGGTGCAGCGCGTCGTTTACCCAACTTCGATGCGCTGGGTAAACACGTGTACACCCTGCGTAACCTGGAAGATTCACAAGCGCTGGTGCCGGTATTACAGCCGGGCCGCCGTATCATCCTGATTGGTGGTGGTGTGATCGGTCTGGAGCTTGCATCAAGCGCACGTTTTAAAGAATGTGAAGTGACCGTGATTGAAATGGGTCCAATGGTGATGGGTCGTTCATCACCACGCATCCTGAGCGAGTTCCTGCTGCAGCAGCAACAATTGGCCGGTGTTGATGTACGCCTGTCGACCCAGATTGCAGAATGCAAGCTGGATGGCGAAGAAATTGTGGTAACACTGGAAGGCGGTGAAGAGCTGCGTGCAGATGCTGTGGTCTATGGCATCGGGATTATCCCGAATGCACAGCTGGCCGTTGAAGCCGGTCTGGATGCGGACTTTGCGGTTAAGGTCAATGAAAATTGCCAGACTTCAAATCCGGATATTTATGCAGCGGGTGACGTGGCCACGCAACTGCGTGACTGTGGTAACCACCGCCGCGTTGAAACCTGGGAAAATGCCAACCTGCAAGCCGGTATCTTCGCGCGTCACGTGATGGGCGTTGAACATCCAGCGGCAAACCCGGCCTGGTTCTGGACCGATCAGCTGGACATCAACTATCAGTTTGTTGGTGATATGGCAGCGGCTGAATGGCATGTGCGTGGCGAGATTAAACCTGAACTGCGTGCTGAATCATCATTCGTATTGTTTGGTGTCACCGATGGCGTGATCGTTGGCGGGATTACCGTGAATGCAGCCAAAGACATGCGTCACCTGAAAAAGCTGATCAGCAAACAGGCGGCTTTTGAGGCTGACAAATATCTCGATCTGAGTCAGGATCTTCGTAAGCTGGTAAAATAATCCGGCGATACGGCAGGGCAGACCTTGGGTAACTTTGGTCTGCTTTTTTATGGCTGTTTTATTTTCTTGTTGAGACATGAGCGCAATGTGCATGGTGATTTGTACATGACTTTGTGTCGGTAGGTCTTACTTTTTAAAGCTGATAAGAATCCTCAAAATTTATTTTTGAGTTCGCAGGGCAAAACTCTTTTCATTGTTTGGGCGTCTCTTCGTTCCGTGGTGACATTCAGGTCGTCATCCTCATTATTTCAAGATGGGTTTGAATAAAGATGCTTTCATTTTATGGTTTTCAAATTTAGTTGAGTTGTCTATGAGTTCAAACTCATCTCCCATGATCGTTACCGCAAGTATCTATGCCTTGCTGGTGCTGATCTGGGCCACCACGCCGCTGGCGATTGTGTGGAGTGTGGAAGAAGTCCATCCCATGTGGGTGCTGATTATCCGCTATTTCGGGGCTTCGCTGATTGCGCTGTTTTTACTGAAACTGATGCGTGATCCGTTGCCGCTGGATGAAACCTCACTCAAAAGTTATGTGGCGGGCAGCCTGAACCTGATTGGTGCGCAGCTGTTTATTTATCTGGCAGCCAATTACCTGACTTCGGGTTTAATGGCGCTGATTTTTGGTTTTTCCCCGCTTATTGCCGGTTTAATTGGCCATGTGATTTTAAAAACCCAGAAACTGGTGGCCCTGCAATGGCTGGGCATGGCGGTGGCGGTGGCCGGGCTGAGTTATGTCTTTGCCGACTCGGCAGACAGCAAGATCAACCCGATTGGGATTGTGCTGATGTTAATTAGCATGGTGTCGTATATCAGCTCGATTTTCTGGGTCAAGCAGATTAATGCACCACTGAGTCCGATGTCACAGGCCACCGGTTCCTTGCTGGTCTCGGCACTGGGTTCAATGCTGATGTTGCCATTCATCTGGTCACATATGCCAACCGAATGGCCGGGCATGCAAACCATGATTGGCTTTTTGTTTACCATGATCATGTCTTCGATTGTGGCGATGCTGTGTTATTTCTGGCTGATTCGCCGTCTGGCTGCGTCCACTGTCTCTTTAAGCAATGTGATGACCCCGATTATTGCACTGGTACTCGGAGCGACCCTGAATCATGAGCATATCAGTGCACATGCGGTGGCCGGGATTGCGGTGGTGATGCTGGGCATTGTGATGTATTTCTGGAAAGACTGGCAGCGTCAGTATTTTTCTAAATGGTGACAGCACAGGAAGCCATGCGCTTCCTGCTGTTTTGGCTTTTGCTAAAAACAACAAAAACATAAAACAAAATATTCCACAATTTTGGATACTATGCATATTGCATCGGCACTTGCTGTCCTGTGTAATGAAGACTTAATAAATCACAGGATTTGCTCTACGTGCTTCAATTTTTATCGGACTGACATGAATCAAAACGCGGAACCTAAGCATTTTCAGCTACCAACCGAAACATGTTGGTCACACGCCTGGCGTCAGCCTGCTTTGCAGTTTTTACCTTCCCGGCATTATAACGGTGCCCAGTTTTTCAATCCGGTGCCGGCACCCGAAGGGCGTAGCCGCAGTGATTTGCTGAAATGGCTGTTACAGCGTAAACGCAATAGCTGGACCGCAGAAAACACACCAGAGCAGCCCGCTGAAGGCAAGCGTCCGATTCCGCAGGAACGTCCGAATGCCAGCCTGGATGACTGGCAGATCTGGTTTGTAGGGCATGCTACCGTTCTGATTCAGATTGGCCCCTATAATTTCCTGACCGATCCGGTCTGGTGTGAATATGCCGGACCGCAGCAGGGCAGAGGTCCGAAACGGATTTGCCCGGCTGGAATTGCCCTGGAAGAGTTACCGACCATTCATGCGGTGCTGTTGAGCCATAACCATTATGACCACATGGATCTGGCCACCCTGCGCTGGTTACATGCCCGTTTTGCCATGCCAATTTATACCGGACTGGGCAACAGCTGGTATTTGCCAAAAAACTTTCATGTGGTGGAAATGGACTGGTGGCAATCGGCGCTATTTAATGAATTAAAACTGGTCTATATTCCGGCGCAGCATGGTTCAGGCCGTGGTATGCGCGACCAGAACAGTGCCCTCTGGGGTGGCTTCTCGATTCTGCATGGTGAAGATCACTGCTTCTTTGCCGGAGATACCGGTTATTCCTCGCATTTTAAGGAAATCCATGCCCGTATTGGCGCACCGCGGATTGCACTATTACCGATTGGTGCCTATGAGCCACGGGACCTGATGCGCTATATGCACATGAATCCGGAAGATGCTTTTCAGGCGCATAAAGACCTGCATTCCAAATGTTCGCTGGCCATTCATTACCGTACCTTCCAGCTCACCGATGAAGGCCGTGAACAGCCGGAAGTCGATTTGCAAAATGCCATGCGTAAATCCTCAAAACTGATGAATCCGTTTTATTGCATTCGCGAAGGCAAGAAGCTGATTGTTTAAGTTTAAATCCTGCAACAAAAAACCACCCGAAGGTGGTTTTTTTATGGCTTGAACTCTCTGTGTAGAGGCTTAGAGCACGCCTGGCTGACCCAGCGCAGGGTCGGTGGCTCGAGCGGCCTGAGCATCTGTCACGGTCATCCCCAAGGCTTGGGCTACACCTTCGCCGTAGGCCGGGTCACACATAAAGCAGTTACGGATATGACGGTACTTGATAAAGTCATAGGCATCGCCCATGGCACGCGCAGTATTGTCAAACAGCGCCTGTTTCTGTTCAGGATTCATCAGGTTGAACAGGGCACGCGGCTGGCTAAAGTAATCGCTGTCATCTTGACGATAATCCCAGAAATCGGCATCGCCACGGATTTTCAGTGGTGGTTCACGGTACTGTGGCTGTTCCTGCCATTGCTGGAAGCTGTTTGGCTCATAGTGTGGCAAGCCGCCATAGTTGCCATCCATACGGCCCTGACCATCACGGCGGTTAGAGTGGACCGGACAACGGGCTGCGTTTACCGGAATCTGGGAATGGTTTACCCCCACGCGATAACGTGCGGCATCGGCATAGTTAATTAAACGCGCTTGCAGCATACGGTCTGGTGAATAGCTGATCCCCGGCACCAGAGTACTTGGTGCAAAAGCGGCCTGTTCCACATCCTGGAAATAGTTTTCTGGGTTACGGTTCAGTTCAAACTCACCGACTTCAATTAATGGATAATCACCTTTTGGCCAGACTTTGGTCAGGTCAAACGGATGATAAGGCACGGTTTCCGCTTCGGTTTCCGGCATGATCTGCACGAATAGGGTCCATTTCGGGAAATCGCCACGTTCAATTGCATTAAACAGGTCATTTTGGCTGCTTTCACGGTCCTGGCCAATCAGTGCTGCGGCTTCGGCATCGGTCAGGTTTTTAATGCCCTGCTGGGTACGGAAATGGAATTTGACCCAGAAACGTTCATTGTTGGCATTAATGAAGCTGTAGGTGTGGCTGCCAAAACCATGCATATGACGATAACCATCTGGAATACCGCGGTCTGACATGACAATGGTCACCTGATGCAGCGCTTCTGGTAACAGGGTCCAGAAATCCCAGTTGTTGTTGGCGGAACGGACGTTGGTTTTCGGGTCACGTTTTACCGCTTTGTTCAGGTCTGGGAACTGGCGCGGGTCACGGAAGAAGAACACCGGTGTGTTGTTACCGACTAAATCCCAGTTGCCTTCTTCGGTATAGAATTTTAGTGCAAAACCGCGAATATCACGTTCGGCATCGGCAGCACCGCGCTCACCGGCCACCGTCGAGAAGCGGGCAAACATTTCGGTTTTCTTGCCGACTTCAGAGAAAATTTTGGCGCGGGTATATTGGGTAATGTCGTGAGTCACGGTAAAGGTTCCGAATGCACCTGAACCTTTGGCGTGCATACGACGCTCAGGAATCACTTCACGAACAAAGTTCGCCAGTTTTTCATTGAGCCATAAATCTTGGGTAAGTAATGGACCGCGGGCACCGGCGGTCATACTGTTCTGGTTATCGACCACCGGAGCACCGGCATCGGTGGTGAGGTGGGTGACCGGACATTTTTTAAAGTCTTGGCTCATTATCGTTCTCCGTTATTGTATTCATGTGCTGACGTTGGACACGGGCTGGATTCTCCAGGCAGGTGACATCCCATGAAATTAACCGTTATCAAAGTCATCAATATAAAAAATAAACCCAGCTTATCATTGAAATCTACCTTGCAATAGCTGGCTGGGCAGAATGACGATGGATAAAAAACATAAAAATGCAACTTGGTTCTCATTTAACTTAAACCGAATATAACACTTTTTCAAATAGATAAAACGATTAGTGCTCAAAGGAATAATCGATAGCTTAAAGTTTTGATTTCTGAGTGTTTTAGTCGGATTTTGTTGAGATGAGCCGGGCTAAAAATGGCTGGATGGCCAGTTCAATATCGGCCTGCAGTTGCGGCCAGTCCTGAAATGTGGGCTGGATTAACAGGGTTTGTGAAATAAAGCCATAACTGATGCGATGCAGGTTTTCGGCACAGCGCAAGCGTTCGTGGGTTTCAGGTATATAGCGGCTTAAAATCTGCTGCCAGCTGTCCAGCATCAGCTGATAATGCTTTTGATAGGCCTGTTCGCTCGACAGGCTGCGTTCAAGTAAAAACACACTGGCCCACAGCCGCTGTTCGCTGCGGATACGGTCGAGCTGAAAGCACAGCAGGGCCTGTATATCGCTGCAAATATCACCAGTTGTGGATAACTGTAGCGGTGGCTGGGTATAACTGCGTAGCGCCTCGACATGCTGGATAATCTGCTGGTGGATTACCCAGGCCAGCAAATCTTCTTTCTGGGCAAAGTATTCATAAAAGGTGCCCAGACCGACCCCGGCCAGTTCGGTAATCTCGCGGATGGTCAGCTGTGCGGGTGACTGCTGCTGCAAAAGCCGAACAACACTGTCCAGCAGGGCCTGCTGGGTCTGTTTGGCCCGGGACTGGCGAGGCTTACGCCGCAGCTGTACAGAGGGGGAGGTCATGACTGAAAACCGAACATGCTGTGGGTGAATATTCTTTATACTGAAAGCCTATCATCATAATCAATCAGGAACGATGAACGATGCAGGCATGGATGACCCATTCTATTCAGAATCAGTTTGATGAACGTCAGGATTATAATCTGTTTGCGAGTGACCGCGTGTTGCAGGAAATCTTGCAGCGCTATGGCAGTCAGGATCAGGCACGCCTTAGCGCACTCGGTCAGCAGGCCGGATCGGCAGAGGCTTATCATTCTGCCCATTTAGCCAATAGCCATACCCCGCAGTTACAGGCCTTTGATGCTCGCGGCCGCCGTCAGGATGTGGTCGAGTTCCATCCGGCCTGGCATTACTGGATGGCGCTGAACCGGGAATTTCAGACCCATGCCCATCCCTTTATTGAACCTCAGTCCGCATCTGGCTGGCTCGATTGGGCAGCGCGGTTTTATCTGAGTGGTCAGGTCGAATGTGGCAACCTGTGTCCTGCCTCCATGACCCTGGGCAGTATTCCGCTTATTCAGCGTGAACCTGAACTGTGGCAACAGCTCGGCGATAAACTGCTGTCGAATGAATATGATGCGCGGGATATTCCAATGGCGCAGAAAACATCAATCTGGCTGGGCATGGGCATGACTGAAAAGCAGGGCGGCTCCGATGTACGCGCCAATGAAACCATCGCCACTCCGGTGGGGGCAGCGGGTCGTGGCCAGCCTTATCTGCTGACCGGGCATAAATGGTTTTTCTCAGCGCCGATGTGTGATGCGCATTTGGTGGTGGCCAAAACCGAACAGGATGGCTTGGCCTGCTTCTTTGTGCCGCGCTGGCTGGAAGATGGCCGCAAGAACACGATTCATATCCAGCGTTTAAAAGATAAGGTCGGCAACCGCAGCAATTCCAGCTCGGAAGTCGAGTTTCACGAGGCTTGGGGCATCATGATTGGCGAAGCTGGCCGTGGTATTCCCACTATTATTGAAATGGCCAATTATACCCGCCTGACCTGTGTGGTCGGCAGCAGTGCCATGTTGCGCCAGGCGCTGGTGCAATGTATTGCCTATACCCGGCAGCGTAAAGCCTTTGGTAAGCCGCTGGCTGAACAGCCGCTGATGCAGGCGGTGCTGGCTGATCTGGCACTGGAAACCGAAGCCGCGGTGCAGCTGGGCTTTTATCTGGCGCAGTGCTACCAGTTGGATACGCCGCTGGCGCAGGCCTGGAAGCGGATTATGACCCCGGCTGCCAAGTTCTGGGTGTGTAAGCGTACTGTCGAGCTGAGCGGCGAAATGATGGAGGTCTTTGGCGGCAATGGCTATGTCGACACTGGCATCATGGCGCGTATTTTTAAAGAAGCTCCGGTGAATAGTATCTGGGAAGGGTCGGGCAATGTCATGTGTCTGGATGTGCTACGCGCGATACAGCGTGATCCGGCCTCCATGCAGGTCCTGTTGCAGTCGCTGGCCGACGGTGTGCAACAGCAGCCGCTGTTACAGCAGGAATTACAGGCGCTGATGCAGCTGTTCCAGCAGACAGACCCACAAGCCTTGCAGTTTATGGCACGTACGCTGGTAAGCCGTTTGGTGCTGCTGGCACAAGCGGTCATCTTAAACCAGCATGCACCTGATTTTGTGGCACAGGCCTTTATCCAGAGCCGTTATCAGACCCTGCATGGTCAGGTGGTGGGCATGTTAGACCCGGCCCAGGTCGATGTTGCCCGGCTGTTAGAACGTGCGCTGGCGGTTTAAACATCACGCGTGATAGAGCGTATCCTGATAGAAAAATTCCCCTCTTGACTTCAGCCAAGCGGGGAAATCGGACTGGATGCATGGCGGTCTGCAGTTGCGCAGCCGTGTGATCCCGGCATCAGTCTCACGCTAACGATCAAACGAGCTTGGCTTAATGCGCCGGTTCGTCTGCTTTCACCCCTTTCTGGTACAGGGTGTAGATATAAACCGGAATATTCAGGTCTTCTAAATGCTTGTAAATCAGCGGGCGGACTTCTTCCCAATCCAGACCGCCGACACCGGTGGCCAGACGTGGCAGCGCCAGACTTTCAATATTCTCGGCTTCAACCAGCTGTTTCAGATTTTTCAGGGTGCGGTTGACGTATTCTGTCGATGCTTTACCCGGCTTGGAACCGTTGTCATAGGCCGCTTCCTGAGTCATCAGATTAATGATGCGCTGACCTTCGGCATTGACCCAGGTCCATTGTTCACCCGCTTTAGGATGGTAAATATGGCAATAGTTACGGAAGTCTTTATACAGCGCCGGCCAGTGTTCGCGCAGACTTAAAGCCAGTCCGGTGGCAAAGTTATCATTTGGGGCAACACCGTGGGCAATGGCACGGGCTTGGCTCAATAAAATATCTCCAGAAACTTCATAAATCATGCTGTGAACTCCTGTTTTGGAAGAGGCTGTTTGAATTGATCTTCTAGCTTCATCTTAGCCTATCAGGAAGTTTTTTCTAGCGTGCTATATAACTGCTAAGTCTTTGCAAAATAATAAAAAATATAAGATTTTGTGGTATAATTATAGGGGCGGAGCAGCTGAATCTACTTTCATTTTTTGACTGAAGAATGTTCAGAAAAACACTGCAAAATTTTTCTATACCGTTTCTTTTATTGTTACATGACTGTCGCAAAATTGCTGCTGAATTGTCCAAAAAAATGTATGATTGACTCCCCATTCCAAAGGGATGTCGACGGGAAGCAAAACGCAGTTTTAAGGCTAAAATGCGCTTGAATTTTGCGCAAATGTACCCATCAATACAGCGCAGGAACACCTGCATTCAAATCATGAACTGGAAGGATAAAGTGATGGCAAAGAAAAAACAGCCAGAAGTGATTCAGCATAACTTCGTGGCCAAATATATGCATGAGGTCAACAAGAGCCAGGTTTTTGTCGACCGGAAAAAGAATGCCAAACGCGGCTATAGCAAACACAAACAAGGGCGATATTCTGATGATTATCGCCCTTATTCATTCTGTCTGATTTAAATCAAAATATGGCTTAAGCGCCAACAATCCGGGTAGAGGCCTTGACCATATCGCCCAGACCATGGGTTTTAAAATAATATTCCATCCAGCTTTTCACCATCAGCGAATTATTCATTTTCAGCACCCGTTCCAGCTGCTCCTGTGCTTCGCTCATCGGCACATGGCAAATCGCTTTACGCACGCGCAGAATGTTACTCGAACTCATCGACAGGGTATTAAAGCCCATCGCCATCAACAGCACCGCAGATAGCGGATCACCGGCCATTTCACCACAAATGCTGACCGGTTTATCGTACTTGTGACATTCCTTGACCAGACGGGTCAGCGCGCGCAGCACCGACGGGTGAAAATGCGAATAGACGTTGGCCACGCGTGGATTATTACGGTCTACCGCCAGCAGATACTGGGTCAGGTCATTGGAGCCGACCGAGAAGAAATCGACCAGTTCGGCAAATTCATCAATCTGTAGCAGCACACTGGGCACTTCTACCATAATCCCGATACGCGGCTTGTTGATCTTGACCTGTTCTTCTTCCTGTACCGCATGCCAGTCACGATCCAGCAGATACAGCGCTTCTTCGACTTCATTGACGCTGGTGACCATTGGCAGCAGGATGTGCAGATTGTTCAAGCCAATGCTGGCTTTGAGCATGGCGCGAATTTGCGAAGAAAAAATTTCCGGATGATCGAGGGTGAAGCGAATCCCGCGCCAGCCTAGTGCCGAGTTTTCTTCTTCAATCGAGAAATACGGCAGGTCTTTGTCTGCGCCAATATCCAGGGTACGCATTACCACCGGTTTATTGGCAAAGTGGCTCAGCTGCTGGCGGTAAATGGCACGCTGTTCTTCTTCGCCCGGGAAACGATCCCGCAGCATAAACGGAATTTCAGAGCGGTATAGGCCGACCCCTTTGGCACCACGTTGTACCCCGCGTACCACATCAATCATCAGACCGGTATTGACATACAGTTTGACCGTCACGCCGTCTGGGGTAACGGCGTCCTTGGTTTCATACTGTTTCAGGTCTTTGGCAATCAGTTCTTCTTCTTTCTGAATTTCTTTATAGCGGGTGCGTAAACGCCGTGGCGGATTAATAAACACCCGGCCCTGATGCGCATCGACAATCATTTCTACGTCATCGAGGGTGTTGATCGGCAGTTCAGTCACCCCGACCACGGTTGGAATACCCAGTGCGCGCGCGACAATCACCATATGTGAGTTCATGGCGCCTTCGGTGGTGACAATTGCGGCAATTTTATCGACCGGTAATTCCACCAGTGCCGCGGTCGAGATTTCTTCACCAATCAGAATACTTTCATCGGTCAGTTCGCGGTGGCTGGCATCGGCTTCCTGCAAATAGGCCAGAATACGCCGGCCGAGATCTTTTAAGTCGGAAACCCGTTCACGCAGGTAGTCATCTTCCATCTGGGCAAACTGGGCAATGTGGCTGTCAATGACAATCCGCACCGCACCTTGTGCCCAATTGCCATCCCGAATCAGTTCTTTAATTTCCGCCGGCAGGGCATTTTCATCCAGCATACGCAGGAACACGCTAAACAGGGCGCGTTCTTCGGCCATCAGCGCATCCTGCATTTTGTCATCCAGCGCCTGAATTTCCTGACGCACGGCATCCAGCGCAGTGTCGAGCAGTTTCAGTTCTTCGCTGATGTCATCGGCTTCACGGTCGGGTACCGCGGCCAAATCTGCTGGTGGATAGAGAATGACCGCGCGGCCAAGCGCAATCCCGCCCGAGCCGGAAACGCCCTGGAAGGTTTTGTAGGCCGGCAGATTGCTGGGTTTACGAAAGACATCAATATTGCCAACAGCATGCGCATGCGCAATCACGCCAGAGAGCTGGGCGCAGAGCGTGACCAGAAAGGATTCAGCCGCTTCGCTAAAGTCCTGACATTCCTTGTTCTGCACCACCAGTACGCCCATGACCTTACGACGGTACATGACCGGCACGCCGAGGAAGGAATTATAAATTTCTTCGCCGGTTTCCGGTAAATACAGGAAGCGTTCATGTTTGGGTGCATCATCCAGGTTGACGATTTCTTCGCGCTGGCCGACCAGCCCCACCAGACCTTCACCGGTATGTAGGGACACGTGGCCGACCGCTTCCGGATTCAAACCCTTAGAGGCCATCAGCAGATAACGCTGGTTGCGCTCATCAAGCAGGTAAATAGAGCAGACATCGACATGCATGGCTTCAGCAACCTGATTGACCATAATGTCGAGCGATTCATGCAAACTGGTGGACGCATTAATTTCCTGCACAATGCGTCTTAGGGTATCCAGTTGCATATTCGACATAAAGTCTGCTCCAAATCAGCGTTCCAGTTCTGTTCTCTTTATAGCAAGAGTCGTTTAAAAAATCTGCATGATCATACAGCTTTTTTCAGGCTTTCTTAGATGGCAATTGATGACATAATTCCACCATCGCCTTGCGGTACACATCGCGTTTAAAATTCACGACCTGACCCAGTGGGTACCAGTAACTGACCCACTGCCATTGATCAAACTCGGGCGGATCGGACAGGTTGAGCTGAATCAACTGGGCCGAGGCCGTGAGTTTGAGTAAAAACCATTTCTGTTTTTGACCAATACATACCGGATCGGAATCGGGCCGGATGTAACGGTGCGGCAAACGGTAACGCAGCCAACCTTTCGTTTGTGCGATAATTTGAACGTGTTCGGGCAGTAAGCCAACTTCTTCTCTCAGCTCACGATAAAGTGCCTGCTCAGGGGTTTCTCCATGCTGGATACCTCCTTGTGGAAATTGCCATGCATTGTGTCCAATGCGTTTTGCCCATAAAACCTGTCCAAAGTCGTTTGCCAAAATGATCCCGACATTGGGTCGGAAACCTTCTGAGTCGATCATTTGGCTACCTAAATATTCTGTAAATTATGCCTTTGCTTCCGGGGATTTTTATTTCTGTATCCAACACGAAAAAAAGCAAAGTTTAAAAATGTTAAAATTGCTATGATCTTAACGAATTTCTATCGACTAGCGGAGATAGATTTACAAATTTTTTCTTAAATTTCAGTTTTTACGAGTATTTTCATGAAATTGGCGCTATTTGATCTCGATCACACCTTGTTAAATACAGATTCGGATCATTCCTGGGGTGAGTTTTTAGTCAATGAAGGTCTGGTCGATCCGGTTCATCACCGCGCCATGAATGACAAATTTTATGAAGATTACAAAGCCGGCCAGCTTGACCCGATTGCCTATAACGAATTTGTGTTTGAATTTCTGACCCAGCACGAGTCACACTACCTGACCGAACTGCATGAGTTGTTTATGCAAAAAGTGATTCGTCCACAAATGCGCCCGGAAGGTTTTAAGGCGATTCAGCGTCATCGTGAGGCCGGACATGCACTGGTCGGCATTACCGCGACTTCGGATTTTATTACTGCGCCAATTTTCCGTGAATTTGGCATTAG
The DNA here is from genome assembly GCF_013418865.1 of Acinetobacter sp. YH12117. Lineage (NCBI taxonomy): Bacteria > Pseudomonadati > Pseudomonadota > Gammaproteobacteria > Moraxellales > Moraxellaceae > Acinetobacter > Acinetobacter sp. YH12117. Next base: position 62,269 of record NZ_VPBF01000008.1, on the reverse strand, counting down.
CGAAATCATTGCCACCAATGCCGAAGTGGTCGATGGCAAATATACCGGTAAGGTCATCAATACTGCCTGTTATCAGCAGGGCAAACTGGTACGTCTGGAACAGTGGCTGGCCGGACGTGAGGTGACCGAATCCTGGGCTTATTCAGATTCAATCAATGACCGTTTCTTGCTAGAATATGCAGACCACGCCATTGCGGTGAATCCGGATGATCGTCTGCGGGCCTTGGCGGTCGAGCAGGGCTGGGAGATTCAGGACTGGTCGATTGCTGCTGAATAAAAGCGCAGTTCATCTACACCAAGATCAGCAGACAGGGCCGCTATAACTGGCCCTGTTTTTTGTCTGAGCTGGTTGTCATCTATCTTGCAAATTTATGAAAAGGTGAAATTTTTTTAACAGCACTAGGATTTGCAGTTTTATATGCTATGGTGAAGACAAGAACAACAACAGGGAGATTCACGCATGCGCCAAACCCGACCAAGAATGACCAATCTGTTTGAACAACTGGGCCTGGACTCCAGCGAACAGGCGATTCAAGATTTTATCGGCCAGCATCAACTGGCGGCGGAAATTCATATTATGGATGCAGAATTCTGGAGTGATGGTCAACGTCAGTTTTTAGCTGAAAAAATTGCCTCGGATGGGGAGTGGGCCATTACGGTCGACCAGCTGAATGAAGCGCTGCATGAAGACTCTGTGCCTCGCCGTTAAATCGTTCGTTCAAATCTCCAGATCATCAGGCCAAATCCGGAATTTGGCCTGATCCCTCACTTTCTTTTCTATCCATTTAGGCAATCCGTTCCCAGAAGCTGACCTGCGCATAGGTATGCTGAAACTTGCGCTGGGTTTCCCGAATCACAAAAGGGATGTCCTGCGGTTCAGTCATTAAACGGAAATGCGGCTCTAGCAAGGCTGTTAAGCCATCCAGACTGCTCCAGTTTTCGCCATCTTTTTTAAAGCCACCCAGCCATTCACTGCGGACAGTGTGTTCTTCCATCCAGGTATAGGGTGAGCTGAGCATCAGAATGCCGCCCATATTCAGCCGTGTATGAATCTGGCTTAAAAACTGCGCCGGATGATGCAGCCGGTCAATTAAGTTGGCTGCCAGAATAAAATCATAGCCTCTGAAAATCGCTTTAAGATTACAGGCATCACCCTGGTAAAACTGGACTTTGTCCCGGACCTCCGCCAGTCCAAGCTGGGCTAAATCACAGGCATGATAATCCACCAGTTCACCTTCGGTGCACATGCTGTAATGCAGGGTTTCGCCCTGTGCCAGTTTGACGCCGTTCTGGATAAAGCGCGCTGAAAAATCAATCCCGACCACTTCATCAAAATAACGGGCCAGTTCAAAGCTGGCGCGGCCGGTAGCACAGCCAATATCCAGTGCTTTACGTCGTGGTCTGTCGGCCAGCTGGGTCAGGGCCAGTTGCACCAGTGTCTGGGCAAAATTGGCCACGCCAAAATATTCACGGCCATACTGAAATTCCAGATATTCAGACACCAGCCGGTCGGTTTCATATTGTGATTGAATCGCCAGCGGCTCCTGATCAGAAACCACATAACGGAAACCGGCATGCTGGAAAAAATGCCGGCGAAAGGCATAGCGTGAGGCCAGTTCGGCTTCATTGCCGGCAGAAATCCAGGAACCGCCTTTGAGCAGATTATGCCGGCCATCAAAGGTCGGGGTGCTGAAATCATCATAAATCGGATGCACCACAAAACCGGGAAATGGATAAATCGGGGTTTCGGTCCATTGCCAGACATTGCCGCGCAGGTCATAAAAATCGCCATGCGGGAAGGTATTGACCGGACAGGAGGAAGCACCATAGGCCAGCGCCAGATTGGCAGGTGCAGACGGCTCATTTACGCCAGCCAGCTGTACCAGCCGATACCATTCCTCTTCGGTGGGCAGTCGTACTGGCTGACCAGTTTGCTTCGCTTTCCAGTGGCAAAAGGCTTTGGCCTCATGATAATTCACCTCCGCCGGCCAGTCCCACGGCATTGGTACTTCTTCGGTCAGCAGCCGGAGTGACCAGTCCGGCCCGTGTTTACGCCAGAAGGTCGGATATTTGGCCTGGGCAAAGCTGCGCCATTGCCAGCCTTCATCTTCCCAATAGTTTGCGTTCTGATAGCCGGCATCTTCAACAAAGGCCAGAAATTCCTGATTGCTGACCAGATAGCGGCTGGCCGCAAACGCCGCTACCTCTGCCTGATATTGGCCATATTCATTGTCCCAGCCGTAAACCGGGTCGTGCCGCTCCTTACCGAGCTGTACCCGGCCGGCTGCCACTGGAAGCAACGCATTCTCTGGTGCGGTGTTAGTCAGGATATTTGGCCGCCATGGTGGCTGTGTCTGGACATAGTCAAGGGCATGCTGGCGAATCAGCACGGAGGAGGTTTCCAGATGAATCCGCTCGTGTTCAATGCCCATCAGAATCGACCACCACGGATGTTGCCAGTCAATTGGCGTGCTGAGCGGTGCCTGTTCAATAATTTCCAGCACCGTGGCACGCACCTGATCGCGGTAGTGTTTCACCTGCGCGGGTGTCGGCCAGTCATAACGGCTGTCATCCAGGTCATCCCAGCTCATCTCATCCACACCCACCGCAAAGATGGATTCAAAATGTGGATTGATACGCTGTTCAATCAGTTTGCTGAGCAGCAGTTTGTTGATGAAAAATGTCGCGGTATGGCCATAGTAAAAAATCAGCGGATGGCGCAGCGCAATCGGCTTGTGATAAAAGGCCTCATCGCCGTTGAGGCAGCTAAACAATGATTCATAACAGTCAAAGGTTTGCAGAAAATACTGCTTGAGGGTGGCACGTAGCGTATCGGCCTGCGTGACATCCAGCCGTGGACTGGGCTGTAAAGGCGGTGCACTGCCGGCTAGGCGCTGCTGGAGCGCCTGGGCTGAACTGAACGAAGGGGAATAGGCAAGCGGGGAAGTGGTCTGGTTCATCACTCTGCTCCTGCATCATTTTTATAAAGATCCTGGTGTCTTGTGCGGGCACCTTGTCTTTTCAAATTACGCCAATTTGGAGCAGCGTGCTGTTTTGTTCAGTAACTGTACAGAAGGATGCGACCGGTCGATGAACCTAGTCCGGCTGCTGCATAAAGTTAACCAGCGCCTGCGCCGCTTTGGACTGTGTGCGTCCCGGATGCCAGACCATGCCCAGCTGGCGGTTCATTTCCAGATTAATATCCAGCTGTTGCAAGTCCTGATTAATCAGGGTTTTCGGTAACACTGACCAGCCCAGTCCAATCGACACCAGCATGCGGATGGATTCCAGCGGGTTATTGCTCATGGTGATCTTCGGCTTCACGCCCTGTTTTTCAAACTCGGCCAGGGTAATCTGGCTGGTATAGGTCTGTGCTGCTGGTAGCAGGCTCGGGAACTGGGTTAAATCTTCCAGTTTCAGTCTTTTCTGCTGGGCCAGCGGATGAAAAGGCGCAGCCACAAACACCAGCGGATCATTCCAGATGGTGACATATTGCAGCCGGTCATCACCTTGCGGTGGCAGGGTTAAAAAGGCCAGTTCCAGATCACCGGCCAGCACCTGTTCATGCGCCTGTTCCGAATCGACAAAATGCACATCTAAGGTGACATCGGGGAAATCTTGGACATAGCGACGCAAATGATCGGGCAGATGATGCAGGCCAATATGATGACTGGTGCCAATTTTCAGGCGACCCTGCACCTGGCCCTGTTCATGGCTTAAAGTATGATGAATATCGCCCAGTTCATTTAGCCAGTTTTTGACTTTGGGTAACAGCGAATGCGCAGCATGGGTTGCCTGCACGCCACGGCCGGCCGACTCAAACAGCTTGACCCCAAAATATTCTTCCAGGCTATGAATCCGTTTGGTGACTGCGGGCTGGGTAATAAACAGCTGATCGGCGGCCAGAGAAATCGAACCGGTTTCCATGACTTTTACAAAAGCTTCAAATGCTGCAAGATTCATCGCAATCACCTATAAAGATTTTTTATGCTTAAAATTATTATTTAGAAATTTTTAGAATTAATCAAAGATTATTTTTCTATAAATTGAAGTTCAACAACCATAACTTGAATATAAATATTTTAAAAACAGTAATTTAAGTTATATTAAAATAAAAAAGATCATCCTGAAGATGATCTTTTGGGAGGAACACCGGGCGAAAAATAGGCTAGGCGGTGATTTCCTCTGTGCCGTCTTGTGCTTTCTTTTCCCACATGCGTTCATGAATAAAATAGGCCACCGCCTGTACTGTTGGTTCCAATAAGCTTAAGGTAATGGCCATCCACAGACTGCCGGTAACGAAATAGCCGACAAGCATGGCCACCGTAATGTGCATCACATAGTAGCTAAAAGTCTTTTTAAACATTCGCTGGTTGTTTGCGACAAAGTTTTGAATATGCGCCATGATGATGTTCCTCGTATCTACAATTCAGTGCTGATAACATCATCATAGTCAGTACGAATTAATTTGTAAAAACGAATATTTTGTAAAATTCAATCGGAAAATTGAATTTTTAATCAGATGTTAATCTGAGCAAAAATCAATTATATTTATTCCATAAAGTTTTTTAACTGATAAAAATGATAAATTAGATTTATGTAATTGTGTGGTTATAATCGAAATTAATGACAGAATTACCCAGTCCAGTGGAGCACATCGACATGGCAGGCGAAACCCAAAAAGCAAAAACATTATATGACAAATTGTGGGATGACCACTTGGTAAAACAGCGTGATGATGGTTCGGCTTTATTGTACATCGACCGTCATTTGTTGCATGAAGTTACCTCTCCACAGGCCTTTGAAGGTTTGCAACTGGCTGGCCGTCAGCCATGGCGTTTAAGTGCCAATATTGCGACTCCGGACCATAATGTACCGACCTCGAAAAAAGAGCGTGAGCAGGGCGTAGCCGGTATTGAAGATGATACTTCGCGTATTCAGGTGCAAACCTTAGACGATAACTGTAAGACTTTTAATATCGTTGAATTTGATATTAACGATATCCGTCAGGGGATTGCTCACGTGGTTGGACCAGAGCAGGGTTTAACCTTGCCGGGAATGACGGTGGTATGTGGCGACTCGCATACCGCGACCCATGGTGCCTTTGGTTGTCTGGCACACGGGATCGGAACTTCAGAAGTTGAGCACGTGTTGGCCACGCAATGTTTAATTCAGAAGAAAATGAAAAACATGCTGGTACGCGTAGATGGTCAGTTGGGTCAGGGCGTGACCCCGAAAGACGTGGTGCTGGCGATTATTGCCAAAATTGGTACAGCAGGTGGTACGGGCCATGCCATTGAATTTGGCGGTCAGGTGTTCCGTGATATGTCGATTGAAGGCCGTATGACCGTGTGTAACATGGCAATTGAAGCCGGTGCACGTGTCGGTATGGTCGCGGTTGATGAAAAAACCATTGAATATGTAAAAGACCGTCCTTATGCACCAAAAGGCGAGCAATGGGATCAGGCTGTGGCGTACTGGAATACCTTGCATTCAGATGCCGATGCGCATTTTGATACTGTCGTGGTATTACAGGGCGAAGAGATTGAACCACAAGTGTCTTGGGGTACTTCACCTGAAATGGTCATTCCGGTTTCTCAGGCAGTACCAACTTTGGAACAGGCCAAAGATGAGGTACAGCGCAATGACTGGACCCGTGCTTATCAATATATGGGCTTAACTGCTGGTCAGGCTTTGGCAGATATCCAGCTGGATCGTGTCTTTATTGGTTCATGCACCAACTCGCGTATTGAAGATATCCGTGCTGCGGCAGACGTGATTAAAGGCCGTAAAGTAGCGCCAAGCATTAAACAGGCGATGGTGGTACCAGGTTCTGGTTTGGTCAAACAGCAGGCAGAAGCAGAAGGTTTGGACAAGGTCTTCCTGGAAGCCGGTTTTGAATGGCGTGAACCAGGCTGCTCGATGTGTCTGGCCATGAATGCCGACAAGTTACAGCCAGGCGAGCACTGTGCATCGACCTCAAACCGTAACTTTGAAGGTCGTCAGGGCAATGGTGGTCGTACCCATCTGGTCAGCCCGGCCATGGCAGCAGCAGCGGCAATTGCCGGTCACTTTGTGGATGTTCGTTCATTCTAAGTTTAAGCCCTCATCCCAGGCCGCTCCTTGCTGGAGCGGATGTGAGAGAGACTACGGATTCATTGGAACATAAATATGAAAGCTTATACCGTTGAACAGGGTATCGTTGCACCTTTAGATCGTGCCAATGTCGATACCGATTTAATTATTCCAAAACAGTTCTTGAAATCAATCAAACGTACCGGTTTCGGTGACAACCTGTTTGATGAATTGCGTTATTTAGATGAAGGCTATCCGGGTCAGGACAATTCAACCCGTCCTAAAAACCCAGATTTCGTCTTGAACCAGCCGCGTTATCAGGGCGCCAGCATTTTAATTTCACGTGCCAACTTTGGTTGCGGTTCCAGCCGTGAGCATGCGCCGTGGGCTTTAAGTGAATACGGCTTGCGTACAGTCATTGCCCCAAGTTTTGCGGATATCTTCTTTAATAACTGCTTTAAAAACGGCATGTTACCGGTGATTTTAACCGAAGCGCAGGTTGATCAGCTATTTAAGGAATGTGCAGCCAATGAAGGTTATCAGTTAACTATTGACCTTGAAGCACAGGAAGTCCGTACGCCAAACGGTGAAGCATTCAAGTTTGAAGTTGATCCATTCCGCAAGCATTGCCTGTTAAACGGTCTGGATGATATTGGTTTGACCTTGCAAGATGCCGATGATATTCGCGCGTATGAGGAGAAAACCAAAGCCGCGCGTCCGTGGGTGTTTGCGGAAATTCAAGCTTAAGTTATTTCGTAAATAGGCATAGCACGGGCGTCGAACTCTTGTTAACATTCAAGGCATAATAATTTAAATATTCTGCTTTTTGATGAGGTTGGGCTCGGGCTATGTTGAAGGTTTTTCGTCGGCTTGCTGTATTGGGGGGAGTGGCTACGCTGTTAACAGCATGTCAAACCTGGGATACAGCACGTCTAAAACAGGTAAAAGAGACACAGGCATCCCAATCCAATGCACGTATTTATTGTTCAGGTACCGAGCATTGCGAGTTTGAGCGCTTGAACCGGGTCATGATCATGGATGCTGAAAGTCAGCGTCTGAGTCGTGAAGCCATCAAGCAGGGATTGGTGCGCTTGCAGGCAGATTCACTACGACAGCCTAATCCGCTATATCTGTCGGTTCCGGCCAAACAGCATGAAGTGGTGATCCGGTTCTATCCGATTTCCCGTGATCAGGCCGAAACCTTGCACGTCATTCATCAGTTTAAGCCGCGTCAAACGTACACTTTTAAAATGTACCGTGACCGCAGCAAGCATAAAGGCAGTCTGCTGAATGTTTCGGCGCCAGAGCCGCTGTGTGTGGATCTTTTACAAAACCAGAAAATTATTCGACGTTTCTGCAAACCTTATAATGTCTTACATGGACTGGGGGAATTTGTGGAACAGAAAATTTAGTCTCCACAGTCGTTGACTGCTACAGGAAATGGAAAAACTCATGTCAAAACATATTTTGATTCTTGCCGGTGACGGTATTGGCCCAGAAATCGTCACAGCAGCGGAGCAGGTGCTTACGCGTGTTAATGAAAAGTTCAATCTGGGCTTGACGTGGGAACAGGGATTGTTAGGTGGTGCCGCGATTGATGCGCATGGTTCACCTTATCCGGATGTGACGTCTGAACAGGCGAAAAAAGCCGATGCTTTATTGCTCGGTGCAGTTGGTGGTCCAAAATGGGATACGATTGAGCGTTCGATCCGCCCGGAACGTGGCCTGTTAAAATTACGTAGCGAATTAAACCTGTTTGCTAACCTGCGTCCAGCGATTCTGTATCCGCAACTGGCTGATGCGTCTAGCTTAAAGCCGGAAATTGTATCGGGTCTGGATATCCTGATTGTACGTGAACTGACGGGTGGGATTTACTTTGGTCAGCCACGTGGTATTCGCGAGCTGGAAAATGGCGAGAAACAGGGCTTTAACACCGACGTCTATGCTGAATCAGAAATCAAGCGTATTGCCAAAGTGGCTTTTGAAATGGCCAAACTGCGTGGTGGTAAAGTCTGCTCGGTGGACAAAGCCAACGTGCTGGAAGTAACTGAGCTGTGGAAACAGACCGTGACCCAGTTACACGCTGAACAATATCCAGAAATCAACCTGTCACACATGTATGTCGACAATGCGGCAATGCAATTGGTACGTGCACCAAAACAGTTTGACGTACTGGTAACCGGTAACCTGTTTGGTGACATCCTGTCTGATGAAGCAGCAATGCTAACCGGTTCTATCGGTATGTTGCCATCAGCGTCGCTAGATGAAAATGGCAAAGGTATGTATGAGCCATGTCATGGTTCAGCACCAGACATCGCTGGCCAGAACATTGCCAACCCGTTGGCGACCATCTTGTCTGTGGCAATGATGCTGCGTTATACCTTCCGTGAAGAAGCTGCCGCGAAAGCGATTGAAGATGCAGTGGGCAATGTGCTTGATCAAGGTTTACGTACGGCTGACATCATGTCTGAAGGCATGAATAAAGTGGGTACTCAGGAAATGGGTCAGGCTGTGGTTGCTGCATTGGGCTAAGTCTCGACAGCAAATCAAAAAACGCAGCTGCAGGCTGCGTTTTTTTATGGCTATTGAATAGCTAGGTCTAGATTCAGCGCTTAACAGGTGCGACCGGTATAGTGTACAGAGTGGGCAATATTCTGTTCCAGCCGGAACACAATCTGGCAGTGCAGGTTAACATTATAGCTGTTGGCTGGGCCAATGGGCGCTGGAATATGGGCTGGACCGGTGGCCGGGGCATTCGATACAGGAATCGGAATGCTGATTGGGCGTATAACGGTGTAGGTGAGCGCCTGTGGGCTGATTTGTGGTGAACTGACCTGTTCGTAACCGAGCAGGCTTAAATCGAGCTGCTGGCGAATCTGCTGGCTGGACTGGCCGACAAATTGGGCCAGATAGGCATCACGTTCAGCTCGGGTACTGGACGGCGTGGTTACACAAGCGGAGAGACTGAACGCGAGGAGCGCCAAAGCAACGGAGCGAGAGACAAACATGCGCGATCTCCATTGAATAAAACTTCATTCTAGGCAAGGACAGCCTAAAAATATGTGTATATTCGATAAGCGGCAGATCTCGACGCCATTCTTGGCTGTTACACAGCATCAGCAGCCAATAAAAAAGCCACTGTTGAAGGTGGCTTTTTGCTTGCGCTAAAACTTAGCGTGCACGATAGGTAATACGACCTTTCGTTAAGTCATAAGGCGTCATTTCAACTTTCACGCTGTCGCCAGTTAAAATGCGAATATAGTGCTTGCGCATTTTACCTGAAATATGGGCAATCACCTCGTGACCGTTTTCTAAACGTACACGGAACATAGTATTAGGAAGCGTTTCGGTGACAACGCCTTCGAACTCGATGAGTTCCTCTTTATTGGCCATAGCCTACCTGATGATCAAATTGGAAAGGCGCAAATTATAGTCAATTTTTTTGAAAAAATCAAGGTGAAACCCGCCGCAGATGAATCATCTGTCAGTAAAATAAGCGAACAAAACATTTAAATTTTTTCTACAAAAAAACGTGGTGGATGGTTGTCAGTTTGGTCAATCACAGTTAATCTAAAATCAATCTTTTTAAGTATAAATGAAGAACATACAAGGAAGGTCTTTGCGTGGGTCAGCTAACTGATGCATCGGTTGTATTGCGATTAGGCTACCAAGCGATTCGTCGTGCCGGTTTGCCAACCGAAGAAATATTAACAAAAGCAGGTGTCGCACTTAATCAGGTTGAGGCCAATGATCGTACGCCTTTGGGCGCGCAGTATGCGTTTTGGGTGGCGGCGGAAGAAGTCAGCCGTGACCCGGATATTGGTTTGCATCTGGGTGAACATTTGCCACTCTATCGGGGGCAGGTGATTGAGCATCTGTTTATTTCTTCGGAAAACTTTGGTGAAGGTTTAAAACGGGCACTGGCCTATCAGCGTTTAATCAGTGATGCCTTTGATGCCAAACTGGTGATTGAAGATGACCGCTGTTATTTAACCAATGGTCAACAGCCGTGGGCTGACAATATTGTCAATCGTCACTTTTCTGAATGTGCCATGTCGGGCATTTTACGTTTCTTCAAGTTTATTACCGAAGGCAAATTCCAGCCGCTATATATCGACTTTAATTTCCAGCAGGGCGCTGCCGATGATGAATATTTCCGGGTCTATGAGTGTCCGGTCAGTCTGGGGCAGAATGAAACACGGTTGTATTTCGATCCTTCCATTTTAGAATACCCGCTGTGGCAGGCCGAGCCGGAGCTATTACAGTTACATGAGCAGCTGGCGCTGGAGAAACTACAGGAACTGGCGCGTTATGATCTGGTCGGTGAAGTACGCCGGGCGATTGGCTCGACCCTGGAAAGCGGGGAAACCACATTGGAAACCGTGGCTGCGCAGCTGAATATCACGCCGCGTCGTTTACGTACCCAGCTGAGCGAGGCCAATACCAGTTTCCAGCAGATTCTCTCGGATTATCGTTGTCGTCTGGCTAAAAAGCTGCTGGCCAATACCAATGAAAGCGTGGAACGGATTGTGTATCTGACCGGATTTTCTGAACCGAGTACCTTTTACCGGGCCTTTAAACGCTGGACCAATGAAACACCGGTCGAGTACCGGAAACGTAAACAGCGTTAAGCATCTCCGCAGTCCCCCTTGATTAAAGGGGGATTTTTTTAGAGTTGCCGCTTGATGCAAGGGTGACTTTCGTTTTTAAAGCTTGGAGTGGCAAGAATGAAACCACTCCCTGAGTAAAAGGGGGGGCGGAATACAATTATTCCGGCATATTCAGCCAATGCGGACCTAAAGGCACTTGAGGCAAGTCAAACTGCTCTGGATAGTGCGCCTGGATAAAGTACAGGCCATCGGGTGGGGCGGTAATGCCAGCCGCTTTACGATCCTGTGCGGCAAAAATTGTATCAATATGGTCAATATCATACATACCTTGGCCAATTTCCAGCAGACAGCCCATGATATTCCGCACCATATGATGCAGGAAACCATCGGCCTGAATATCGAGCACCAAATAATGCCCATGACGGATCAGGCGGCAATGGCTGACGGTACGGACCGGCTGATTGGACTGACAGGCTGCGGCACGAAAACTTTCAAAATTATGCGTGCCTTCAAACTTTTGCGCGGCAGCAATCATCTTGTCGACATCCAGCGCATAGTAGGCATGGGTGACCTGTTTATGCAGCAGGGCCGGGCGCTGTGGATGGTTATAGACCACATAACGGTAGCGGCGCGCACAGGCCTTAAAGCGGGCATGAAAATCCATGTCCATAGCCTTAATCCACTGAATGGCAATGTCTTTGGGTAGCTGGCTATTGGCTCCCATCAGCCAGCCGCGTTCAGGGCGAATGGCTGCCGTGTCGAAATGTGCCACCATGTTGGTGGCATGCACGCCTGCATCGGTACGGCCAGCGCCATGCAGGATAATCGGTTCATTGGCAATTTTGGAGAGGACCTTTTCCAGCGTTTCCTGCACGCTCGGGACGCCTGGTTGCTGGGTTTGCCAGCCCCGGTAGCGAATACCACAAAATTCAATCCCGACCGCAAAACGTTGCATATTCACCTCAAATTGGCCTTAGTCATACCAATGCTGTTGCCATTGTTCTCTGCGCGGGTATTGTAAATACATTTTTAATGCTTTTGCATACAGATCTGCATGTCCAAAGCCATCATTGACTAAAATTTTACTGTTCTGGATCCAGCTGCTGATCGCATAACGCTGATCCAATGGGCCAAATGGCACTTGGGTGGTCAGAATCACGGCACAATCTTGCGTCTGTAAGGACTGTAGCAACGTCAGGAGTGTTTCATTTACAGCCAGATTACCAGTACCAAAGCCTTGTAAAATCAGGCAATGCGGTGGCTGCTGGGCGATCAGTTTCAAATTGGCGAGCTGCTGCTCTAAACCAATCGGCTGCATCATCACACTCATGCAGTTGAAGTGTTGTGCTTTGTCCAGATCTGCAGCCTGTACCAAGTAGGCGGCTTGTTCTTTTTGATTTAAAGCACTGCTGGCGGCCTGACCCTGAAAGGCATCCAGCTCGGTGGTGTGGCATTTTAAGGCGCTGCGACCATGGAAACATTGATGATGAAACGCCAGATACACGCCAACCGGCAATTGCAGCACCGATTCCAGGGCAAAATTCAGGTTATCCAGCGCATCGCTGAAGTCACGGGTGTTCTGTCCATCTATGGTCAGCAGTGGATACTGGCTGCCAGTCAGCACTACATGTGCAGACTGCGCGATAAAGTGTGCCAGCACGGCACTGGCATAGCTTAAAGTATCGGTGCCATGAATGACGACAAAATGCTGAAACTGTTGTAACTGCAGCTGCTGGATAAACTGCACCAGACGTAACCAGTCGGTCGCGGTACAGCGGCTGCTGTCCTGAATCACCGGCGCCACAAAACATTCTACCGACAGATGTAGCGGTAGCACATGACGCAGCTGGGGAAGAAACTGCTTTGCAGGCATGGGGCTGAGTGGCTCACCGACACAGCCAAAGGTACCGCCCATATAAATTAATGCAATTTTTTTCATCATAAAAAAAGCAGCCAAGGATGACTGCTTTATCTTAGTGAGATTTACTTTAAGAAGCTATTTGATTGAGTAACTGCGTGGCGTGTTGCTGCTGTGCTGCAGAATAGTTTGCTTCTTTTTCTGCCAGCAGGGCACGGGCCGCATCATAGGCACCCAGCTCAATATATTGCTGAGCTAGCTCCAGATTCAGCTGGATTTCATTGACTTCGGCCAGTTCAGGGAAGGACTGAATCAGCGGATCATGCGGATCAACCGCGGTTGCCGCCACGGCAGCCATAGCGGGTTCTTCAACCATTGGTGCTTCAGGCGTTGCTGGTGTCGCTTCAATGGTTGGTGCGCTATCTAGGTCAAACTGGAACAGCGGTGCAGTGTCTGTTGGTGCGGTAACCGCAGGTTCTACCGGCTGTTCAGCCACCGGTGTAGGACTGATCGAGAAATCAAAACTAAATTCTGATTTTTCTTCCGCAGGTGGGGTGGTGACAGCTGGTGTGGTCGCAGGTGTGGCTTCAGTTGCAGTCTTTTCCAGCTCAAACGAGAAATCCAGTGCCTGAGGTTCTTGTGCAGCCGGAGTCACTGGCTCAACCGGTGTTACCGGTGCAGCTTGGGTTGGTGTTGGTTCCAGCTCAAACGAGAAATCTAATGCCTGAGGTTCCTGCGCTGCTGCTGGAGCCGGTTCGATCGGTGTAGCTGCTTGTGTGCCGGCAGCCGAGTCAAAAGACAGATTAAATTCAAGAGGTTGAACTTCTTCTGCTTTTGCTGGCGCAGGGGTGTTAACAGGCGCAGCCGAGGTACTTGGGGTAAATTCCAGATCTGGTACCGGAGCGCTTTCGGTTTTTGCGACTGGCGTTTCGGTTTTGAGTGACTGTTGTAACTGGTCAAATGACGTGCTGGCTGTGCTTGAACTGCTGGATTGAATCAGTGCATCAAAATCCGCAGGGGGTTGTGTTTTTGCGCTAACTGGTGTTTCAGAAAATGCTGCAGTAGTTGGCGCTGCAGAGGCCGGTGTTTCTGCTTTGGTTTGAGAAGCTTTCTGTGCTTCGATTTTAGCTTCAGCCTGAGCCAGAATATCTTCCAATCCCAGATTCTTCAGATGATCCAGCAATTGGCGGGTGGCAAATTCATCTTTTTGGGTCAGATGCACGTCCAGTAACAGCAGATACAGTTCATGCAACGACGGGTCACGTTTCAGCGCCTGATTAATCTGCGCTTCGGCCGAGAAAAAGTTACGGTCACGAATCTGGGTCTCAATGGTCTGGCGTAAATCTGCCGGAAGTGGTGTGCTTCCTTGTGGTTCGGCAACAGGCTCGGCCACTATGGCAGTTTTGACCGTAGTTTTCTTCGTAGTGGTGCTTTTCTTGGCCTTGGTTTTACTGGCTGCAGCCGGTTTTTTTGCTGCTGGTTCGGATTCTTTATTGGCTTCACGCTTTTTTAACACCAGCGCGATGACCAGTAACAAAATAAATGGAATCACATAAATCAGCATGTTGCTACCCCTTAGGCAGAGAGGGATAAACCATCTCTCCTGAAAAAAATCATGTTGAGTAATACGTTAGAGTTTTGGCTTATTTTCGGCTTGTTGCTTTTTCAACTGTTGTTGCAATTCAGCAAGACGCGCATTGAGTAATTGAATTCTTTGATCCTTCTGACTTAATGCCAATTCTAACTGTGTTACGTTTCTCTGTAATTTAACGGTTTTCTCACGCGCTGTCATAACTTTTAGTGACAACTCTTCTGAGGTTTGCGCGCTTTGTGTGTTCTTTTTGGCAGAACCTTGGGCAGAATCTTGCTGATTTTCTGCCACCAGACTCATTTCGGCCTGACTGATCCGGTATTTGGCCTTGCCAGACTGGCGTGAAGGCTGGGTTGCCGGGATTGGCACGGTCTTTTTCGCGGCTTTTTGCCCGCTGCTGACGGCCTGTAAATTCAAGGTTGCACCGCGGCGTAAACGGTTGGCATCGCCCTGAATAAAGGCATGTTCATTGTGGGCTTTAATCTGCTGCATCACTTCGCCGACCGGCTGCTGGTTCTCTGCGGCGATACGTGAGGCAATGGCCCATAGCGATTCATTGGATTGCACCACATGCCGTGCTGTGGTTGATGCTGGCGCAGATGGAGCAGGTGCTTTGGGTGCTGTAACCGGTGCCGGCTTTGCCGGTGCTTGCTGTTGCTGCGCTTTTAACTGCTCGGCATATTTCTTGACCAGTGGATCTGCTGAAACCGAGGCAGATGTATTTACGGCAGCTGTGTTGCCCGCGTTATGTGTAGAGGCCGGTTGAGCTGATGTCGCCGGAGTTGATGGCGTAACCGCTGACACAGGGCTTGCAGCCGGCTGTGCTGCTGCGCTGACAGCTGCTGTAGTTGATGGACTTAAAGCCGGTGGCGGGCTGGCTTGAATCGCTAGGGGTGCTTCTACACTGCGCGTGGTGCTGGCAGATGCCGTGGCTGTGGTATAGGCGGTACTGGTCGGCAAGTTTAAGGCAATGTCCCGTTCATTCACGACCATGACCGGTGTTAGTGGCTGCTCTTTCGGTTGCAACTGCGCGCGTTGTTCTGCCAGGGTACTGCGTTTTAGTGAGGTTTTAATATGCTGTAAACGCGTGGCCGAGCCTTCACGAATTTTGACCACAATATTCAGTTCGGTATCGGTCAGTGGCCGAGAAGAGGTAATGGTAATCACCCCGTTGCCGGCACCATCACGTCGGGTAAAGAAATTTAAATGACCCGGTGGACGATGGCTGGCACCAATGGCCATCAAGTCTTCTGCCGAGGCCAGACTGACTTCAATCGGCGCATTGACATTGGACTGACGGAAGTTCATTTCAGCATACAGCAATTCCCCAGGTGCTGACTGAATCTGAACAGGATCGACATTAATCGCATGAATATGTTGTGAGGCAAGAATAGCTAAAATCGCGATCTTTAATTTGTTATATACGGTCATCTTAATCGTTAGCTCGGTCATTTATCGCATAGCGAAAAGAATAGATTAGCGAGTTGTAAGTCGATTGTAAAATATTTACAGGCTAGTTACATAAAAAGCCGATCTTTTCAGATCGGCTTTTGGTAATTTACTTTTGCTTAAAAGGCTTACGCGTTTTTATAGTCAATTAAGATGCGTAGCATACGGCGTAATGGTTCTGCCGCACCCCAAAGCAACTGGTCACCGACGGTGAACGCGCCCAGGTATTCTTTACCCATGTTCAGCTTGCGTAAACGGCCCACAGGAACAGTTAAGGTACCGGTTACTGCAACAGGGGTTAAATCTGTCATAGAGGCTTCACGGGTATTTGGTACCACTTTCGACCAGTCATTGGCGCTGGCGATGATATCTTCGATTTCATCCAGAGGTACATCTTTACGCAGTTTCAGGGTAAGGGCCTGAGAGTGACAACGCATGGCACCAATACGGACACAGTGACCATCAATTGGTACGATTTGCTGGTTGCCTAAAATCTTGTTGGTTTCAGACTGACCTTTCCATTCTTCTTTCGACTGGCCATTTTCCAGCTGTTTGTCGATATATGGAATTAAAGAGCCAGCAAGCGGTACACCAAAGTTGGCTGACGGGAAACCTTCGCCACGTTGCAGTTCAGCAATTTTAGAGTCGATGTCCAGAATTGGAGAACGTGGGTCATCTAGCAGTTCTTTGGTGTTGTTATACAGGTAGCCCATACCGGTGATCAGTTCACGCATGTTTTGCGCGCCTGCACCAGAAGCAGCCTGATAAGTCATCGAGGTTGCCCATTCCACCAGATTGTTCTGGAACAGACCGCCTAAGCCCATCAACATGAGTGAAACCGTACAGTTACCGCCCACAAATGTTTTGGTGCCTTTCACCAGACCGTCTTTAATCACGTTCATGTTCACCGGATCAAGTACGATAATTGCCTCATCATCCATACGCAGGGTAGATGCTGCATCAATCCAGTAACCGTTCCAGCCTTCGGCTTTCAGTTTCGGGAACACGTCTGAGGTATAGTCGCCACCTTGACAGGTAATAATGACATCCATTTGCTTCAGACTGTTAATGTCCGTTGCATCCATAAGTGCTGGGGCAGTTTTACCGCCAAACGCTGGTGCTTCACCACCGGCATTACTGGTAGAGAAATAAAATGGCTCAAAATGAGCAAAATCATTCTCTTCAACCATACGTTGCATAAGGACGGAACCTACCATCCCGCGCCAACCGACCAGACCTACTTTCATGTCACTTTGCCTCGGTGCGTAAAAAAACAAAAAGGAGTATGAGTGTATCAAAAGGGGACACAACTGCAAGCTCTACATAATCAAAACATCATTATTATTGAGTGAAATAACTTGTTTGTGTTACATACAAAATTGATAACGTTAGATTTCTATTTAAAAAAAACGAGAAAAATGAACTTTCTAAGTAGGTGCATATGATTTGGGTGGAAATGCTGGCCATTTTCGTCATCTGGATCAGCTTCTGGTCGCTGATTCCGCGCGATGAATGGTGGTTTCGAGGTGCCGATTTTCCCAGATTGCAGGTTCTGATGCTGGGGATTGTGGCCTTTGTGCTGATGCTGCTGTGGGATGCGGCCTGGGATACGCTGCGCTATGTGATTTTAACCGGCCTGATTGCCGCCCTGGCGTACCAACTGAAAATGGTGCTGCCTTATACCTTTATCTGGAAAAAGCAGGTCAAAAAGGTCAAGCCGGAGCAGTTAAATCCCGATCAGCAAATTTCGTTAATGGTTTCCAATGTATTGACCACCAACCAGAAATATCATCTGCTCATTGCTGAAATCCGGAAATACCAGCCCGATTTGGTACTGACGCTGGAAACCGATACGGTCTGGCAGCAGCAGCTGGCGGTGATTGAACCGGATTATCCTTATCGCGTGCCGGTGCCGCTGGACAATTTATATGGCATGCATCTCTATAGCCGCCTGCCCTTAAAAGAGACTGAAGTGAAATTTATCCTTAGCGATGAAATTCCGTCAATTCATACCACAGTGATCCTGCGTTCAGGCCAGCCGGTGCAGCTGTACTGTCTGCATCCGAAACCGCCGAGTCCGACTGAAGCCAAAGATTCGACCCTGCGTGATGCCGAGCTATTAATTGTCGGCGATCAGATTAAAGATCTGGATGAAAGCTGTATTGTGATGGGCGACCTGAATGATGTGGCCTGGTCCCGCACCACACGTCTGTTTCAGCGCATCAGTGGCCTGCTGGACCCGCGCGTCGGCCGGCATTATGTCAATACTTTCCATGCAGATTATCCCTTATTGCGCTGGTCGCTGGACCATGTGTTTCACAGTACCGATTTTGCCTTGGTGGAGATGAAGCGTTTGCCACATATGGGCTCAGATCATTTTCCGGTCTATGTGGTGTTACAGACCGGTCGGGTGTTTGAGCACATTCAGGAAGAGCTGGAACAGACTGAACCCGATGAAGAAGAAGCGCAGGAGGCGATTCAGGAGGGTATTGAAAAAGCCGAGCGGGAAGAAAAAATCGTGACCGATGATTTGGCTCAGGATTATAAGCAGGGCAGCAAGACGCCATGAAATTTGAGGAAAAGTGTAAGAAATGGCTTACACAGATTTAGGCCGATGGCCAATAGCTGAAACCGAGCAAGCTGCGTATTCTAAGCATATCGGCAGATGGAGTTGGGAAAGGAGAGTCCCGTTAAGGAAGTTGAAGCCGGTGGATTGTCATAATGGAGATGATGCAGGAATGGAAAGCCAGAGATAACAACAAAAAAGTTTTGAAAGCACAACCTCATAAGCCCGAGTTTTGCAGGATGCAGAACTCGGGTTTAACTTTATGGGCTGTCGTGTCCTGGTATTTTAATCAGTATATGGTATTTGGCTTGTAGAAAGATTGGCTTAATACAGCTGCTCATAGCCTTGTGGACGGGTCTTAAAACGGCGATGGAACCACATATATTGAGTCGGCGCGATGCGCAGCTGACGTTCAATAATCAAATTAACACGCGTCGCGTCATCGACTTCATCTTCACTTGGTAAACGCTCAACCGGTGGTTCAATCAAGACATGGTATTTCGGATTTTTAAGATCGCCATGGCGGTAGAAATACAGCGGAATTGCGGCGGCTTTGGTCATTTTCAGTAAACGACGATGCGCAGTCACGGTGGCTGCCGGCACGCCAAAGAATGGCGCCATTACACCTTGTTTCAGGCCAAAATCCTGATCCGGACTGTACCAGATGGCATGGCCATTTTTCAGGTTACGTACCAGACCACGCATATCATCATGGTCAATCTGATGGGCATAAATGGTGGCCCGGCAGCGGTAAATCAGCATATCTAACAGCGGATTGTTCTGCGGACGATAGACCACATCGGGTTCAAAATACTGGGCACATAAATAGCCACCGGCATCAAGCAGGGTCGAGTGGGTGCCCAGCAACAAGACGCCTTTGCCTTCCGCTTGCGCCTGCTGAATATATTCCAGACCTTCAATACTGACCCGGCCCTGGAACCATTTCGGGCTATACCAGGCATTTAGGGTTTCAAATACGCCAATCATCTGGTCAACAAAAACCTGGCGCGCGTTGTCCTGCACCTCTTGCGCAGACCATTCCGGAAAGCAAAGCTCCAGATTGCGGACAGTGGTTTTACGGCGTGAATGCAGATAGCGAAACGCCAGCTGGCCCAGCCACTGGCCTAAACGGTACTGAATGGCCCACGGCAAGATTGCCAAAATCATCAGGAAGATAATACCGATCCAGATGCTCCAGTATTTCGGTAGCAGAAAGGACCATTGAAATTCACCAGGTTGATAATCTTGCGGTTGCGGCATAGTGACGTTTTAAAATGAAGGTTAAATGCAGTGTAGCATGAACGATTTTGAAGATAAAAAGCATCTGCCGCTGTCCGGCAGATGCTGCGGAACGGTTGAATTAACCGCCTTTGCTCATATTTTCCAGCTCATCCCAGCGTTCCAGTTTTTCCAGCAGGATTTCTTCAATTTCTGCCAGACGCTGCGAAGCCTGGGTTGCAGCTTCGGCATCGGATACAAACCAGGAACCATCAGCCAGTTTTTCTGACAGTGCAGCCTGTTCTGTTTCCAGCGCTTCAATTTCAGCCGGCAGTTGGTCCAGTTCACGCTGATCTTTATAGCTGAGTTTCTTTTTCACAGGCGCCGGAGCAGCTTCTACTTTTGCTGCTTCTGCCTTGGCCTGGGCCTTTTTCACCGCCATTTTCTGGTCAACCACGGTTTGATCCGGACGCTGCTGTAAATAGTCCTGATAGCCGCCGACATATTCTTCAATATGGCCTTTGCCATCAAACACCCAGGTCGAGGTGACCACGTTGTCCATAAAGGCACGGTCATGCGAAATCAGCAGCAAGGTGCCTTTGTATTCAGCCAGCATTTCTTCCAGTAGTTCCAGCGTGACCATATCCAGATCGTTGGTCGGCTCATCCATCACAATTAAATTGGATGGTTTCAGCAAGAGTTTGGCCAGTAGCACGCGGTTACGTTCACCGCCGGACAAGGCTTTGACTGGGGTACGCGCACGTTCCGGGTTAAACAGGAAGTCTTGCAGATAGCTGTAGATATGACGGCGCTGTCCATTGACATCAACAAAGTCGGAACCTTCAGAAACGTTGTCCTTGACCGATTTTTCCAAATCGAGCTGGTTACGCAGCTGATCAAAATAGGCAATTTCCAGCTGGGTGCCGATTTTAACGGTACCGCTGTGTTCTACTTCATCCAAAATGGCTTTAATCAGGGTGGTTTTACCGACCCCGTTATCTCCGACCAGACCAATCCGGTCGCCACGCATGACAATGGCCGAGAAGTCTTTGATTAGCGGCTTGCCATCATAGCTGACGCCCAGATGCTCAATATCAAAGACCAGTTTGCCTGAACGCGCAGCTTCCTGTACGCCCATGTTGACTTTGCCTTGCTGGAAGCGACGCGCTTTGGATTCTTCGCGTAAGGCTTTCAGGGCACGAACACGACCTTCGTTGCGGGTACGACGCGCTTTAATACCCTGACGGATCCAGGCTTCTTCTTCGGCCAGTTTTTTCTCAAACAGGGCATTCTGTTTTTCTTCTGCTTCCAGCTGCTGGGCTTTGAGATCCAGATAGCGTGAATAGTTGCCTTCATAACTGCGCAGAATCCCGCGATCCAGTTCGACAATACGGGTTGCCAGACTGTCGACAAAGGTCCGGTCGTGCGAAATAAACAATAAGGTCAGGTTGTTCTGATCGAGCAGGAATTTTTCCAGCCATTCGATACTTTCAACATCTAAATGGTTAGTCGGCTCATCCAGTAACAGGATGTCCGGTTGGGTCAGCAGGGCACGGGCCAGCAGCACGCGGCGTTTACGGCCACCGGAAAGATCTGCCAGATCGGCATTCGGGTCCAGCCCCATTTTGCTTAAAATAGAGTTGACCTTGTTTTCCAGTGCCCAGCCATCAAGCTGATCCAGTTTGTGTTGCAGTTCACCCATGCGCTCGCAGGCGGCCATATCGCCCAGTACGCAGGCATCATTGGCGGCATGATAGGCACGCAGGACCTCTGCTGCTTCACCGGCACCATCGGCGACAATATCGGCAACCTTGCCCGAATCCATCGGGACATCCTGGGTGAGCATGGACACGGTTAAGCCATTTTGAATCGAGACTTCACCGGCATCGGGCAGTAAGCTTCCTTCAATCAGTTTAAGTAAGGTAGACTTACCTTCACCATTACGGCCGATCAAACACACTCGTTCGCCACGTTCAAGAGTAAAGTTCGCGCCGTCGAGCAGGGCGGGTCCACCAAACGCGAGTTGGACATCCCTTAGGGTAATATAGGCCATAGTGTTTCCTGAAAAATCTCAAATGAGGATTTAAAATGACTAAACAACAAAATCTAAATGATCAGGCGTCATTTTCCGCACCCATTGAAGATTTGCAAGTCCGAATTGCATTTTTAGATGATTTAGTTGAACAGCTGAATGAGCAGGTGACTAAACAGAATCTGGAAATTGCCGACCTCAAGAAACAAATGCAGCTGCTTTATCAACGGGTTGAGTCGGCTGACCTGTCAGAAGGCATTGCTCCCTTCGATCCGCTGACCAATATTCCGCCGCATTATTAATCTGTCAATTGCTAGAGCATCCCGCACAATCTATGAATACACCCGCAGCCTGAATGCGGGTTTTATGTTGAGGTATCTATATAAAGCGGGGGCTAGTGGGGCGGTTTAGCTCCAGTCGCTTTTGAGGCAGCGATCACAGCGCCGCAATAAAAAAATTTGACCTTTATCTCACTTCCGGCTCTAATGCCCACTTTCGGCTCTCAGATCCTTTATTTTTTGTCATGACCCAGAAAGTTGTACTTTTAGATCTTGAACAGAATATGCCTACGGCACAACTGCTGCGCGATATTCTGCAGCATTATTCGACACTCTACCTGTTTAACTGTGCCGGACGCTTTGAGTACGCGCTGGATGACCTGACTGAACTGGCCAGCTGGATGAACAGCGCTCAGGTGGTGGTACTGGACACCCCAGAAGCACCGCATAAAGAGTTTGAATATGCCGTGGTGGTCGGGCAGTTAATGGCATTACTTGAGCCAGATAGCCATGTCGAAATTATTTCGGCCCAGGACAGCAGCGATATTCTGGTGCAGATGCTACAGGCCTCGAATATCAGTGCCCATCTGATTTTGATTCAGCCAGAAGATGCGGCGCAGCCACTTCATACGCCAAAATACAGCTTGCCGAGTATTGCCACCATCCAGCAAAAACCGTATTTGCAACTGGTCAAAAAATACTGTGATGCTCTGGCAAAAATGAGCGGTAAACCGAATACGGTCGAGAAGCTGAAAAACTCCATCAGCAATATTTTGCAGGTGGTGCCGGAAAAAGCCCAGCGTCTGGTCGGTTTGTTAATTAATCTGAAAATTATCAAGCGTTATGATGAGCAAATTGCCTTTCGCAAGAAGGTGCTGAAACAGTGGATTCAGCTGGATTTAAATGCCTCTGCTGAAAAAACACCGGTGGCCAGCAGTCTGGATCAGGCCTTAAAACAGTTACAGTCGACAGAAAGCGGAGCTGCTCCTGTTATTGAACAGGACTCTGTCGCCGTGCCGATTCAAAGTGCGCAGCAGCCGCTGTTTAAAAACTTTGACCAGATTGATCCGGTACAGCTGGAAGTGGCGCGTAAACTGCGCGAACTGAAAGCCGATAAACCCAAAGATATTTATGCCTTGCGTGACCTGTTAGAACAGATGTTTCCCCAGTCCGACGTGCGGTTATTGCTCAAGGAACTGCTGGAAAAAGGCTATATCTACTGGAACGGGCATGAAGTGGTCTATAGCCACGAAATGTTCCTGAATTAATTTTATCGTGCAAACTTGCGTTTTATATGGCGCTTATGCAACTCTAATAAAAGAACATAAAGGTTGAGCTATGGAAAATACTGGAATTTGGGTGGCACTGGCCATCATCATTTTTGTGCTGGGCTCGATTTTTGGTTTGCGTGTCAGTCCAAGAGAAAAAGCCCTCGGCCTGATGCGTGAAAAAGCCCGCAAGATGGGCCTGCATCCGCGTCTGGTGGCTGCGCCGGACTGGACCAAAATTCCGATGGCCACAGAAAGCCGTGCCAGTATGGTGGCCTATTATAGCGTATTGATTCCAGAGGCTCGCCTGCCGTTAATGCGCGCCCGGGTGGTCGATCAGAAGCTTGAGCTGGTGCATGGTGAGGAAAAATTTAATCATACACCCGTTGCATTAAAGGGCATTTATGCTATTGATATGCAGGCAAACTGTGTAGGACTCTATTGGGATGAAGAAGCTGACCTGAAAGCCACCCAACTGGATGACATCAAGGCATATTTACATTCTTTGGCTGAACTTTAATTTAAAACATTTTCACAGGAACTACGGTTAACTATGGCGAACGCTCCTCGCTCCACATCGAAAAGCACTACAGCAAAATCTGCCGATGGCGCTAAACGTGCCTTGGTGATTGTGGAGTCGCCTGCAAAAGCGAAAACAATCAACAAATACCTCGGTTCGAATTACATTGTAAAGTCGTCGGTCGGTCACGTGCGTGATTTGCCTACAGGCGCCAGTAAAAGTACAGAAAAGAAAACCACCACACGTGCCAAACTGACCGAAGCACAAAAAGCAGAAAAAGCTCAGCAGGCCTTGGTCAACCGCATGGGGGTAGACCCGGAGCATGGCTGGAAAGCCCAGTATGAAGTGCTACCGGGCAAGGAAAATGTTGTTGCTGAATTGAAAAAACTGGCATCGCAGGTCGATGAAGTCTATCTGGCAACGGATTTGGACCGTGAAGGGGAAGCCATTGCCTGGCATTTAAAAGAAGTCATTGGCGGTGATGATGCGCGTTATCAGCGTGTGGTATTTAACGAAATTACCAAAAATGCCATTCAGGAAGCCTTTAAGCATCCGGCACGTCTAGACACCAATAAAGTCAATGCGCAGCAGGCGCGCCGTTTCCTGGACCGTGTGGTTGGCTTTATGATTTCGCCATTGCTGTGGGAAAAAATTGCCCGTGGTCTGTCAGCCGGTCGTGTCCAGTCAGTAGCCGTCAAACTGGTGGTAGAGCGTGAACGTGAAATTCGTGCCTTCATTCCGGAAGAATACTGGCAGGTATTTGCCGATACCAAATCTGCACAAGATGATATTCGTCTGGAAGCAGTCAAGCAAAATGGCAAGACCCTAAAGCTGCGTAACAAGGCTGAAACCGATGCCTTGCTGAACCTGATTAAAGATGCAGACTATACGGTGGCTGCACGTGAAGACAAGCCGACCAAGGTGAATCCGAGTGCGCCGTATATCACCTCAACGCTGCAACAGGCGGCCAGTACCCGCTTAGGTTTCTCGGTCAAGAAAACCATGATGCTGGCACAGCGTCTGTATGAAGCCGGTTTTATTACCTATATGCGTACCGACTCGACGTTCCTGAGTGATGACGCCGTGAATATGGTGCGTACGCATATTGAATCTGAGTACGGCCAGAAATATTTACCGGCCAAGCCAAACCGTTACGGCAACAAAGCCGGCGCGCAAGAGGCTCACGAAGCGATTCGTCCATCCAATGTTGGTCTGAAAGGCGACAGCCTGGCCGGTGTCGAGCGTGATGCCCAGCGTTTATACGATTTAATCTGGCGTCAGTTTGTGGCCTGTCAGATGACTCCGGCCGAGTATTTATCATCGACCATTCTGGTCAATGCTAACGGGGTAGAACTGAAAGCCAAAGGCCGTACCCTGGTCTTTGATGGTTTTACCAAAGTGCGTGGTCAGAACAAGTCTGATGATGATGTATTGCTGCCTGCAGTGAAAGTCGGCGAAGTGCTGAAACTGCAAAAGCTGGACCCATCACAACACTTTACCAAGCCGCCGGCACGTTTTACCGAAGCCTCGCTGGTGAAAGAACTGGAAAAACGTGGCATTGGCCGTCCATCGACCTATGCGGCGATTATTTCCACCATTCAGGACCGTGGTTATGTCAAGCTGGAAAACCGTCGTCTGTTTGCGGAAAAGATGGGTGAGATTGTCACCGACCGTTTGGATGAAAGCTTTAACAACCTGATGAACTACGACTTTACCGCGGACTTAGAAGGTCAGCTGGATAAAGTGGCCGATGGTGAACGCAACTGGAAAGATCTGCTCGACAGCTTCTATGGCGATTTTAAAACCCGTTTGACCAATGCACAGGGCGAACAGGGCATGCGCCGTAATCTGCCGGTGGAAGTGGATGCCGTGCATTGTCCGGAATGCGAACGTCCAATGCAGATTCGTACCGGTACCACCGGGGTATTCCTGGGCTGTTCCGGTTATAACCTGCCGCCAAAAGAACGCTGTAAAGGCACTTTGAATTTAACGCCAGTTGAATCTCTGGCGGCCCTGTCAGATGATGACAGTGCTGAAACCGCCGACCTGATGTCGAAAAAACGCTGCCCGATCTGTGAAACTGCCATGGATAGCTACGTGATTGATGGTGGCCGTAAATTGCATATTTGCGGTAATAACCCGGACTGTGCCGGTTTTGAGCTGGAAGAAGGCGAGTTCAAGATTAAAGGCTATGATGGCCCGACCATTCCATGCGATAAATGTGATGGCGAAATGCAGCTGAAAACTGGCCGTTTTGGTCCGTATTTTGCCTGCACCAGCTGTGACAATACCCGTAAAGTCTTGAAAAACGGTCAGCCTGCGCCGCCGCGTGTCGACCCCATCAAGATGGAACATTTACGCTCGACCAAGCACGATGACTTCTTTGTCCTGCGTGATGGCGCTGCCGGTCTATTCCTGGCGGCCAGCAAGTTCCCGAAAGTGCGTGAAACCCGTGCACCGAAGGTGGCGGAACTGCGTACGGTTGCTGACCAGCTTGATCCAAAATATCAATTCATTTTGCAAGCACCCGATGTAGACCCAGAAGGCAACCCGACTCTGGTGAAATTCAGCCGTAAAAATCAGGCGCAAT
The DNA here is from genome assembly GCF_013418865.1 of Acinetobacter sp. YH12117. Lineage (NCBI taxonomy): Bacteria > Pseudomonadati > Pseudomonadota > Gammaproteobacteria > Moraxellales > Moraxellaceae > Acinetobacter > Acinetobacter sp. YH12117. The sequence continues at coordinate 36,214 of NZ_VPBF01000008.1, read as the reverse complement.
ATATTGGCTCTGAAACCCCTGAAGGCAAGCAGACCAAATGGAGTCTGGTATATCAGGATGGCAAATGGGTTGAAGCCTAAAAGCTAAAAATAAAAAATGCCGACATCAGTCGGCATTTTTTATGTCAAAATCAACTCCACAATAAATTTGAATAATAAGCGCTTGGGGAACCGGTGGATATCCAAACAAAAAAATTTGCGGTGTTAATTGATGCCGATAACTCTTCGATTCACGCTATTGCTTCGGTGCTTGAAGAAGTCGCCAAATATGGCATTGCCAGCGTGAAACGGGTCTATGGGGACTGGAGCAGTGAAACCCTGAAAAAGTGGCGTGATGTGCTGTTGCCGCATGCCATTACCCCGGTACAGCAGTTTGCCTATACCAAAGGCAAAGATGCCACCGACATGATCCTGATTATTGATGCCATGGATTTGCTCTATGCCGGAGCGCTGGATGGTTTCTGTATTGTGTCCAGTGACAGTGACTTTACTCCGCTGGCCTCGCGGATTCGTGAAAATGGCCTGAGTGTTTATGGTTTTGGCAAAAAATCGACCCCGGAAGCATTTAAAAAAGCCTGTGATAAATTTATTTATATTGAAAACCTGATCTCTGAAAATGAACTGAAAAATGCCGAAGAAGATGAAATCAGCCCGGTTCAGGACAAAAAGAACATAGAAAGTGCAAAAAATTCCGAGCTAAAATCCAGCACTGCGCCGAAAGAAAACCCGGCTGCGGAGATGATGGATCGCGCCACACTGAATCTGATTTATAAAGCAGTCAAAGACAATGCCGATGAAAATGGCTGGGCCAATCTGGGCATGGTCGGGCAATATATCAGCGCGGTAAAACCGGATTTTGATTCCAGAAACTATGGCCGGGCCAAGCTTTCCGGACTCATTAAAACTCTGAATCTGTTTGAAACCAAAATTGAAATGAGTCAGATGTATCTGAGAAAACTCAAAAAACAGAGCGCTTAAGCCGATGTGGAAAAAGATTCGTATCCTGATCCTGTTGCTGATTCTTTTCATTGTGGCGGTAAATGCCTATCGTGACCAGAATCAGGACTGGAATAAACCAGTGCGGGTGCTCTTGCATCCGGTGAATGCTGATGGACATGACAGCACGCAGCTTTATATCCAGCAGCTGTCTAACAGCAGTTTTCAAACGGTGCAGCAGTATTTGCAGCAGGCCGCAGCACAGTATCGCCAGCAACCGGTATATTTTTATCTGCAGCTTGGCCGGGAACTGAAACAGTTGCCGCCACAGGTACCGGAACAGGCTTCTTTACTCGATAGCATCATCTGGAGTCTCAAGTTCCGGTTTTATGCCTGGCGTCAGCATCAGTCAGTTGATGGCGCACCGCATGTGACCCTGTATTTAAACTATTATGATCCAGCTCATCAAAAAGCTTTAAAACATTCTACCGCGCTGGAAAAAGGCCGGATTGGTTCGGTTAACCTGTTTGCCGCCGAGCGTCAGAACCAGCAGAATCATGTGGTACTGGCACATGAATTACTGCATGCTTTTGGCGCCCGTGATAAATATGATCTGGCCACCGGACTGCCGATTTATCCGCTGGGTTATGCCAACCCGCAGCAACAGCCACGCTATCCACAGCAGAAAGCTGAGTTAATGGGCGGGCATATTCCGCTAAGTAGCAGCACCAGCAAAATGCCGGACAGCCTGCAATACACCGTCATTAATGACCTGACCGCTGCGGAAATTGGCTGGCTACGCTAATATGCGGATAAGTCAACACTTATCCACAATGGACACCCACGCTGGGGATAAACCACATGCCACTTCGTTTTGTGATTGCACCAGATTCCTTTAAAGAAAGCCTGAGCGCAGTACAGGCCGCCCAGGCCATGCAGCGCGGAATCTTGCGGCAGTTTCCGGATGCAATCTGTCGCTTAGTACCGCTGGCCGATGGCGGTGAAGGCACCGTCGATGCCCTGTTAAATGCATGTGCCGGGCAGAAAGTTTCGTGTCGGGTACGCGGCCCTTTGCCGCAGCAACAGGTTGAAAGCTACTTTGCCCTGATTGACGACGGCAAAACTGCAGTCATTGAAATGGCCAAGGCCAATGGTATTCATCTTATTCCGTTGGCGCAGCGCAATCCGGCGCTTACTTCTACTTATGGCACTGGCGAGATGATCCGCCAGGCGCTGGATCTGGGCGTGTCTAAAATCGTGATTGGACTGGGCGGCAGTGTCACCAATGATGCCGGCAGTGGAATGGCGCAAGCGTTGGGGGTGAAATTTTTAGATCAGGCTGGCCTGGAGGTGCAACCTTGTGGCGGCAATTTAAAGCAGATCTGCGAGATTGACCTTAGTGCTTTGGATGCCCGTTTGGCAACCACCGAGATGCTGATTGCCAGCGATGTCAATAATCCGCTCTGTGGGGAATATGGTGCCTCGGCCATTTTTGGACCGCAAAAAGGTGCCACACCGGAGCTGGTCAAAATTCTCGATCAGAACTTGGGTTATTTTGCCAATCTGGTTGAAACAACGCTCGGGGTTAATGTGCAACATCAGGCCGGGGCCGGTGCAGCGGGTGGACTGGGCTTTGGCTTGCTTGCTTTTGCACGCGCAAAAATTCAGTCAGGTGTTGAACTGCTGATTCAGCAAACCGGGTTGACTGAAAAAATTACACAGGCCGATGTGGTCCTGACCGGCGAAGGGAAAATTGATCGGCAGACCTTCATGGGCAAAACCCCATTTGGCGTGGCACAGGTTGCGAAAAGCTTGAATAAACCGGTCTATGCGTTTGCAGGAATGATTGGTGAAGATATTGAGCCACTGCTGGAGGCGGGATTTACACAGATTATTGGTATTAATCCACCTGATATTTCAGTGGAAGATGCGATTCGAAATGCAGAAAACAATTTAACCGACAGCGTCGAAAATGTCATGCAATCACTAAAGAAAGCGTGACAAACCCAGATGCCAATAGGGTTTAAAAATAAAATGCTAAATGGGGAAATGATGAAAAAGATCATCTTGGTTTTGATATTAAGCTGCATCACTGTACACAGTTTTGCAAAACCGGCCTACCGCGAAAATATGCAAAATTATCTCAAGAAAAACCCTGTGCAGCAGCACTCACAGCCGAGAGTGCTGTCTTTTCATTTTGATGAGGTGCATCTGAGTGTTTTAAAATCTGCTGGCAATTGAAAAGAAGGTCACGCTGATTGTGGATTCAGATGTCGACATGAATCATCAATTTCCCCTTCATTTACGCAATTCGAACTTTTTTGAATTTTTGGACGTAACGACCCGACAGCTGGGGCTGCAATACGAAGTACTCAATTCGAAAACGATCCGGGTTTACAAATAGGCTAGTTTTTATGTTGATGGGATGCTTATGATAAGATCTCGCTTTGAATTTTCGAGAAATGATTTGGTATGTCACTTGCACAGCTCATCGACGAGTTAAATCCCCAACAGAAAAATGCAGCCACCACTGAAGCAAAGCACAGTTTGGTCTTGGCTGGGGCAGGCTGTGGCAAAACCAAAACCATTGTGGCGCGTGCGGCGTATCTGATTGATCAGGGCGTTCCGGCCAACCAGATTCAGATTCTGACTTTTACCCGCCGTGCCGCTGCCGAAATTGTAGCGCGGGTCGAACTGGCGCTGGGCGAGCAGGCCAAGGGCTTGCGTGCTTCGACCTTCCATACCTTCTGTATGTATCTGCTGCGCCGGATTCCAAAAGCCTTTGGGCTGGAACAGTTCTCGATTATTGATCGTGATGACCAGATCATGATGTTTCGTTTACTGCGTGGTAAAGATGACAAGAAAAATCCAAATGCCTTGCCCAAGCCGCAGCAGCTATGTGACCTGTATTCATTTGCCCGCAATACCCGGCAAAAACTGAGTATTGCCCTGGAAAAGCAGCTGCCGGAATGTCTGGATTATAAAGATCAGATTGCCGAGATCATGAAAGAATATGAAGCGCGCAAGCAGGCGCGTCATTTTCTGGATTATGATGATATTCTGGCAATTGTCGCTTCGGCGCTGGCCCAATCAGAGGGGCTGGTCGATTATGTCGCGTCGTTGTGCCAGCACATGCTGGTCGATGAAATGCAGGACACCAATCCTTTGCAATGGGCCTTACTAGAGCCGTTAAAAGAGCGGGTGCAGCTGTTCTGTGTTGGTGATGATGCGCAGTCGATTTACGGTTTCCGTGGTGCAGACTTTGAAAACATTCATCACTTTAAAGAACGTGTTCCGGGTGCCCAGATTTATAAGCTGGAGCGTAATTATCGTTCAACCCAGGAAATTTTGGATCTGTCGAACTGGTTGCTGGAGCAAAGTCCGATCGGCTATGACAAACGGCTGGAGGCGTATCGTGGCAGTGGCTTAAAACCGCGCATGCATATTTTCCCGAATGAGTTTGATGAAGCCAAATGGATTGCGATTGATATCAAAGAGCGTCACTTTATCCAGGGGGCAGCATGGCAGGAGCATATGGTGCTGGTGCGTTCCAGCTTTGCCGCGCGGCATATTGAAGCGGCCTTTATTGCGGCCAATGTTCCGTATCGTTTTATTGGCGGCATGAAATTACTGGAATCGGCACACGTTAAGGATTTGCTCAGTCTGCTGCGGGTCATTGCCAATCCGGCCGATGATATTGCCTGGATGCGTTTTCTGACCCTGTGGAATGGCGTTGGAGATGTCGGTGCCAGTAAATTGGCACAGCAGTTATTGTTGAATCCGGAAATGGAGCAGATTGCGGAAAAGCTGGAGAAATTTGGCCGGATTCCGGATAAAACCATTTTGATTATGAAGCAAATGGCCGTACTGAAACAGGAAGTCGACGTCTGTGTCAGTCTGGCGATTGAGGCACTGGTGGAGCAGCTGGAACAGAATTACGCCAAAAAAGACTGGTCAAAACGGCTTAAAGATTTTGATCTGGTCAAGCAGCTGGCCAGCAAACACGGTCAGCTCAGCGAGTTTCTGGAAGAATATGTACTCGATCCGATTTCGATTAGTGAAATTGAGCGCCAGTCAGATGATGATGTGGTCACGCTCATTACCATCCACTCGGCCAAAGGCACCGAGCAGAAGGTCTGCTATGTGGCCAATGTCACTGCCGGGCAGTATCCACATGCACGGGCGCAAGGGAATTTTGACGAAGTTGAAGAAGAACGCCGGGTGCTGTATGTGGCTTTAACCCGGGCGCAAAACGAGCTGATTCTGACCAAGCAGAACATCAGCTGGTGGGCCAGAGATACGGTCGATGAACAGGGACGTACTGTAGAAAGCTATTTTCTGAACGATTTGACCCGTAACCTGTGTCAAAGTGAAACCCATTATAAAACCCGTGAACAAACTGTTAAAAGTGCACTGATCGAACGCCAGAAGATTCGTTTAGATTTTGGGATTGATCTCGATTAAACTAGAGCCATGTGTTGTGCAGCTTGATGCACAATCTCCAGAGTAGAGTAGGCGCATGCTTTTGGATGATTTGGCCTATTTGGAAAAAGTAAATGAAAATTCTTGTACGTAATTTAGAGCGTTCTATCACCGATGCTGAACTGCTGGCGCTGTTTCAGCCGTTTGGCACAGTCGAATCTGCGGTGATTGTTAAAGAGGCTGACAGTGGCAAGTCCAAAGGGTTTGGCTTTGTGGAAATGCCGCATGGTCGTGAAGCCGTCAAAGCGATTAAGGGCCTGAATACCCTGAAAGTCAAAGGTGCTGGCATTCGCGTTAAAGCTGCGGAAGACAAGCCGAAAGCTTGAACATCAACAGGAGTCCTTAGTGGCTCCTTTTTTAACGCTGCATTTTTCTCTATTTAAACTTATCGTAGAAAATATCGATGCTGATGATAGCGCTCATATGTATTTTTTGTTGGGCATTTGGACGCAGAGCGTTTAAGCTTAATGTTGAAATAAAAGCCAAAATTTAGGAACGCTATTCATGTCCCGTGTTGCTCGCTTTCATGCCGACCGTACCAATCAAAAACTGTATTTTGCCCGTCTTTCATGTCAGCAAGCCGAACAAACCGAACATATCCAGCAGGCGCAGGCACATCGCGAAGCAGCGGTGTTTCATCTGCATGGTGCAGTACTGGCCTTTTTGCAGGAACTGGTGCGTTACTACCGCCTGAATGAGCTGCAGCCGACCTTAAAATCAATTGAAGAAGCTATGGCGGCCAAAGGTCAGGTATCGCCTGAAGTGGTGATTTTGCAAAAACTGGCCAAAGAAGGCTTTATTGCCGAATTAAAACGCGCTTATCGTCTTTGCCAGTACACACCGGAGCCAAGCGCACCAGAGCCGGAAGATGAAACCTCATCGAACCTGATTATTAAAGTCACCCAAACCCCGCAAGCATGGCTGCCAGATACCAAAATTCTGCGTGAATGGCATCGTGAGCTGATGCAGTTAATTGATGGTTTCAGAAATGAGATGGTGGAATTCTAAACCCGACCTGTGCCCCTTGAATTCTGAAAACCTGACATCATATTAACTATCTAAGCGATGCAAAGAGTCCATCTTTGCCACCATGTTGAACATGGAGGAATTATGTCTATAGAACAGTTAAAAGCCTTATTTGGAAATCAGGACGCGATTTTGGAATTGGTTCAGCTTGAAGGTGGTGAGTTGGCATTGCGTAATGCTGGTTCAGAACAGGAACCTCTGGTCAAAATCCAGTTTAATGATGAAGTTAAAGCCCTGCTGGGAGACCAAACGCCAATTGTCGCCCAGCACATGATTCAGGCCGCGTTATTTGGGCTGCTGGAAAAGCAGGTTAATGAATGGCAGGCCGAAGTGGTCGATGAGCAGCCGAAGTATCTGAGCTAGCCAGATCATGCTCTGTAATGCAAAAGCGCACCCGAAGGTGCGCTTTTTTGTGCCTGACGCTTAATGTGAGGGTGGTTGATGATGGGCAATTTCAATCTGGTTTAAAATATGATTGCTCATGTTCTTGGCCATTTCTTCTTTGGCAAAATACACCTCACCAATATTGTCACGGCGAATGACTTCGGCTTCTTCTTTGCTTTCCGCACAGATCAGCACCTGAATTTGCGGATTCAAAGTGGTGGCAATATCAACAATTTTATGAATATCAATAATGTCCATGGGTGAAATCACCAGTAAACGGGCATGCTGAATATGTGCCTGAATCAGTACTCCAGGCTCAGTGGCCACACCAGATACCGCAGCAATGCCTTTTTCCCGTAGGTTTTCGACAATCTCACGGTTTTCTTCGGTAATCACCACCTTAATATTTTCCGCCATCAGGTTTTTGGTAATGCGGCGGCCGACTTCGCCGTGGCCAATAATCACCACCTGATCGCGCAGATAATCTTGCGAGACTTCATCAGGTAACATCGCCAGCGGGTCGCCACTGCGTTCCAGCAAACGGGCCAGATGTGAGCGCTCGCGAATCCAGTGCTGTACCGGTTCAATCGCCGAAAATAGGAAGGTGTTTAAGGTAATGGAAATCAGGGCACCGGCCAGAATCAAGTTTTGGCCTTCTAGAGACAGCAGCTGTAATGATACGCCGAGCGTGGCCAGAATAAAGGAGAATTCACCAATCTGCGCCAGTGAAGCACCCACCGTTAATGCCGTGTTAATCGGATAGCGGAAGAACAGGACCAGGGCCATGGCGGCAATGGTTTTACCAATCATAATAATACCGACCACTGCCAGCACATGCAGTGGTTCTTCTAGCAGAATCCGCGGGTCAAATAGCATCCCCACCGACACGAAGAACAGGATCGAGAAAATCTCCCGTAGCGGCAGGGTTTCTTCTTCAGCACGATGGCTAAAGTCAGACTCTTTCACCACCATACCGGCAAAGAAGGCGCCCAGTGCCATCGACACACCAAAGACTTTATAGGCACCAAAGGCAATTGACACGGCCGCCGCGACCACAGTCAGGGTAAACAGTTCACGGGAACCTAGACGCGCCACCACCTGCATAATCCAGGGTACCAATCGTTTTCCGACAATCAGCATAAAGGCAATAAAGCCGGTGACTTTTAACAGGGTAATGCCCAGTGTCAGCCAGATGTTTTCATCAGCTGCACTACCGGCAAGTGCCTGTCCACCCAACAGGACCGCAGTAGCCGGTAACAGTACCAGCACCAGTACCATCACCAGATCTTCGACCAGCAGCCAGCCCACGGCAATCTTGCCGTTGACCGAGTCTAGCAGGCCGCGATCCCCCAGTGCTTTGAGTAGAACTACCGTACTGGCACAGGACAGGCTAAGACCGAACACCAGTGCAGAGCCGAAACTCCAGCCCCACATCATCGAGACTCCAATCCCCAGTAAAGTGGCGACAGTAATCTGCAGGATGGCACCGGGCAGGGCAATCCGTTTGACTTGCATCAGGTCATTGAGCGAGAAATGCATCCCGACGCCAAACATCAGGAACATCACACCTAGTTCAGCCAGCTGGTTGGCCAGGTGAATATCACCGACCACGCCGGGCGTATTTGGACTAATCAGGATACCGGCCACCAGATAACCGATCAGGGGCGGTAAACGTAAACGGGCGGCAATATAGCCGAACAGTAAGGCCAGTCCAAAGCCGACAGCCAATAAGATAATAAGTTCTACATCATGCGGCACTAACAACTCCTTAAGCCAAGGTTAAGGGTAAAAAAGACAAGCACAGAGAGTGCCAGATTGAAAAGATCAGGAAATTTTAACAACTGGAAGAAAAAAAGTGCAAAAAAAACGACCTGCAGAGAGGTCGTTTTTTTCAAAAAGCCAAAATTATTTGATTTTAGCTTCTTTGAAGATTACGTGTTGACGGATTTTTGGATCAAATTTTTTGATTTCCATTTTTTCCGGCATAGTACGTTTGTTTTTAGTCGTGGTATAGAAATAACCTGTACCAGCTGTAGAAACTAAGCGAATCTTATCACGCATTGTCCTGACTCCTTACTTAGATCTTTTGACCTTGAGCACGTAGGTCAGCAACAACCTTTTCAATGCCCAATTTGTCGATAATACGCATACCTTTAGTGGTTAAACGAAGACGTACAAAACGTTTTTCGCTTTCTAACCAGAAACGGTGGTGGTGCAGGTTCGGCTCGAACCGGCGCTTAGTTTTGTTGTTGGCGTGTGAGACGTTGTTACCAACGACTGGACGCTTGCCGGTAACTTGGCAAACCTTAGACATGGTGTAACTCCATTGATTTAGCCAACAGCAAATCTGTATGGCCAGTCAAAAATAAACGGATGAATTCATTCAAGGGGCGTTTTATACCAAAAATGCGCTTAAAAGACAAGCGATTTCCAGGAAAACGCAGCACGAGCCATGCTAATAGCTCATGCCTTGATCATTTAGCGAAGAAGTATCTTTGAAATTAGTCTGTGAATCGGCTTATTGAACGGCGGCAGGATGTATTTCAAGCTATACAGCTTCGGATTAGACATCACCGAGCGTTCATGCGACAAACTGAAGAATCCTTCGGGACCATGATATTTGCCCATCCCTGACGCACCGACACCACCAAATGGTAAGTCATCCTGTGCGACATGGGTCAGTACCATGTTTTGTCCGAAATGCCCTGAATGGGTACGCTGTGCGACATAGTCGGCACGCGCCTGATCAAAGTCGAAGTAGTATAATGCAAGTGGACGCGGACGGCTATTAATAAACTCGATTACATCATCAATTTGTTCATATTCCATGATGGGCAGCAGTGGTCCGAAAATTTCCTCTTTCATGATGCGCATTTCGGTGGTGACCCCGGTCAGTACGGTCGGAGCGACTTTGCGTACATCGTCCAGCAGTTCATTTTGCGGATTGATTTCAATCAGTTGGGCGCCCTGTTCACGGGCATTGTCTAAATAGCCCTGCAGCCGGTTGTACTGCTTGTCATTAATAATGGAGGTGTAATCCTGATTGTCGCGCAGACTTGGATACATCTGCTTAATATATTGTTCATAATGATTCAGGAATTCGGCGGTTTTGCCTTTAGGCAGGAACATATAGTCCGGTGCCACGCAGGTCTGTCCGGCATTCCAGAGTTTACCAACGGCAATCCGCTCGGCAACATCAGCCATATCACTTGATGGATGCACCAGCACGGGCGATTTACCGCCCAGCTCTAAAATCACCGGCACCAGATTTTCGGCTGCCGCCGCCATCACGGTTTTACCGACATTGGTCGAACCGGTAAAAATCATTTTATCGAAGGCCAGATGACTAAAGGTATCGGAAATTGCACCACCACCGGTAATGACCGCCACCAGTTCCTGTGGGAAGGCTTCAGCAATGGCATTTTCCAGCACGCGGCCAAAATGCATCGATGCACTGGAAATTTTAATCATGGCATGGTTGCCGGCTGCTAAAGCGCAGATTAACGGACCGACCGACAGTAACAGCGGATAATTCCACGGTGCAATAATGCCGACCACACCCAAAGGCTGATATTGCACCCAGGCTTTGGCCGGCTGATGAATAATTCCGACGTGTCGCTTGGACGGTTTCATCCAGCCGCTAAGGTTTTTGCTGTAGTATTTGATATGTTCAAGGCAGGTGAGTAATTCGCCAATTTTGGTCTCGTCCATCGAACGGTTACCATAGTCTTCATTAATTGCTTCGGCAAACTGATCCTGATATTTCACCAGCACCCGTTTTAACCGTGTTAGACGGTCAATCCGTTCTTTGGCAGTTGGCAGCGGATAGCGCTGATAGGCGTATTTCTGCAGGGCCAGAACATCATGTAAACGTTGTGCATCAAGGTTATGGGGCGTGCTGTCGGGAGTGGTCATCGAAGTTGTTTTTGTTTGACTGTTCATGGCGTGTTACCATTCGATTGAATCAATTAATTTAGTTTTTAGAGTATTTACTCTAAATAGTCAAGTTACTTTATCTGTTAGTTTCTTAACAGTTTGAAAGAATGGTTACTTTAGGATGTCACACTCGAAAACGGTGAAAACCAAAGAACGTATTTTGCAGTTAAGCCTGCAACTTTTTAATGAACGTGGCGAACGTGTCGTGACGACCAATCATATTGCAGCTGAATTGGGCATGAGTCCGGGTAATTTGTACTATCATTTCCGCAATAAAAACGAAATTATTAAAGAGCTGATGGAGCAGTATCAGGCCGAAACCCTGAGCATGCTGGCCTTGCCAGATGACCGTCCGCTGGATGCCAACGATAAGATTCATTACTTTCAGGTCCTTAGCAGCCAGTTATGGAACTACCGCTTTTTGCATCGGGATGTCTATCATCTGGTGGAAAATAACGAAGATTTCCGCAAAATGTATCCGCGTTTTGCCGGACAGGTGATGCAGCAGGGACAAAAAATTTATAAAGCTTTCGTGGAAGCCGGTTTAATGGAAATGACCGACTCGGAAATTGAAGCCTTAATTATTAACCTGTGGATTGTGCTGACCAACTGGACCAACTTCCTGTATATGTCGGGGCATATTACCGACTCGAATACGCTGGAAGAGAAGTGGGTCTGGCAGGCGCTGCGTCAGATGGTATTCCTGGAAGGGGCGTATTTGCGTGGTGAAAGCCGTCAAACCTATGAAGGCCTGTTACAGACCCTGGGTTCATCGGAACTGTTTGCCAGCTTATCTTCAAGCAAGAATACAGAAACTGATTCCCCTATTTAGTCTGTTAAGGAAACGCGCTAGAATAGCCGGCTTATTTTTTCAATTTAACTGATTAGTGATATAAACCAACATGAATATGACGACTGCGAATACTGCACGTTTACTGATTACTTGTGAGGATAAGCCAGGTATCGTGCAGGCTGTATCGAGCTTTTTGTATCATCAGGGAGCAAATATTACCGCACTTGATCAATACGCGACTGAAGCTCAGGGCGGGCGTTATTTCATGCGCGTTGAATTCGAGCTGGATCATCTGCAAAGCCGTCGTGAAAGCCTGATCCAGACCTTTGCCAGCAATGTGGCCGAGCGTTATGAAATGCAATGGCGTCTGGCCTTGGTGGCCGATGTGAAAAAGGTCGGTATTTTAGTGTCTAAAGTCGATCATGCCTTGCTGGAACTGTTATGGCGTCATGCGCGTGGTGGTCTGCCGTGTGAAATCACCAAAGTGGTGTCGAATCACGAAACTTTACGTGAAGCGGTTGAGAACTTTGGTATTCCATTTGAAGTGGTGCCGGTTAACAAGGAAAATAAACGCGAAGCCTATGCCAAAATTGATGAATTGATGCAGGGCAATGATGTACTGGTGCTGGCACGTTATATGCAGATTCTGGATGAAGAATTTGTCAGCAAATGGGAAATGAAAGTGATCAATATTCACCATTCCTTCCTGCCAGCTTTCGTTGGCGCCAACCCGTATCAGCAAGCCTATGACAAAGGCGTGAAACTGATTGGGGCAACTGCGCACTATGTGACCGCGGATTTAGACCAGGGCCCGATTATCGAGCAGGATGTGGAGCGTGTTAGCCACGATTTTACGGTCGAGCAGCTGCGTGAACTGGGTCAGGATGTGGAGCGTAACGTGCTGGCGCGTGCAGTGAAATGGCATCTGGAAGACCGGATTATTGTTGATGGCAATAAAACAGTGGTATTCCAATAAGTTGTTGTGAATCACCAGATTTAAAGGCATACTTTTAGTATGCCTTTTTTATTGATTATTTGAAAAAGCCATTAAAATAGCCAAATTAATTGTTGCAAATGAAAACACTTCTCATTTATCATTGCGGTACTTTAATTGTGCTAACCGATGAGCTTGATAGGTCAAATCTGAAACTGGCTATCACCTCTTTAAGGTAACTGAGTTTAATGAGTCCATCTTCTACTCCCATGATGCAATCTCCTCATCCCATGAAAAAGAAAGTGCTGTCTGCACTGGTGGCCGTAGTTATTGGCCATATCGGGGTGTTGTGGGCGGTTAGCCAGATGGAATCACCGGAACTGAAACCGATTGACAAGGAGCCGCTAAAAGTCCGCTTTGTCAAAATTCAGGAACCACCAAAACCTTTACCGCCACAACCAAAAGCAGAACCAAAACCGGCACAGCCTAAGCCACCAGAAGTCAAAGAAGTGAAAGTGGTTGAAAAAGCATTGCCACCACCACCGAAAAAAGTGGAAAAAGTCCAGCAGGTGAAAAAGGCCGAAGCGCCAAAACCTGTGGTCAAACCGGTTGAGCCAACGCCGCAGCCAACCCCAACGGTTACCACCACGGTTTCTGAAACCAAAGTGGTGAAACCGGCACCGCAACCGGTGGTACAGCCTGCGCCAGTAGCGCCGCCTGCACCGGCTGTGCCAGCAACCAAATCGGTATCCATTGGGGGTTCGGGCGTGCAGTGGAGCCGCTCACCAAAACCATCGTATACCAACCGAGATTTACAGGGTGAAACCCGTAGCGTGGTGGTCTTAATTGAAGCCAATGAAAAAGGCTCAATCACCAGTGCGCGGATTACCCGTTCAAGCGGCATTGCTGCTTTAGATGAAAAGATTTTACGCGCTGTGCGTAGTGCAAAATTCAAACCGTACAAGGAAAATGGCGTTGCTTATCCAATTCGTGCCGAGCAACCCTTTGAATTGACATTGAATCCTAACGGCTAACTTTAATCAGGAGTTCGAGTATGAACTTTTCAGTTTATTGGCAACATGCAGATGCAGTCAGCAAAACACTGTATTTCGTGTTACTGGCAATGTCGATTGCGACCTGGACAATTTTTGTGCTGCGTCTGATGGGCACCCGCCAACTTAAACAGCAAGCCTATGCTCAACTCGCTCAAGCGCTGAACAGCCTGAAAGCCAAATTTGCGCCTTTAAGTTTTGAACAGCGCAAGGCCGTGGCAGAGCAGGCGCTGTTACGCCAGATTTCGGCAGAAAAAGCCTCTGCAGAAAAAGGCGTATCGGTACTCGGAACTATTGCATCGCTGGCACCGTTTGTCGGTCTGTTTGGTACCGTATGGGGGATTTTCCACGCGCTGGTAGCGGTGGGTAAAAGCGGTCAGGCTGGCCTTGCTCAAGTGGCGACGCCTGTCGGTGAAGCACTGATCATGACCGGTTTTGGTCTGGCTGTCGCAATTCCAGCAGTTATTGCCTATAACATCTGTAGCCGTTTTAACCGGACCTTGTCACATGAGCTGCAAGATCATGCACACAACCTGTTAATTGACACCATGCTACAGCAGGATTCTGCGACCGCTCAGGCTGAAGTGAAAACTGCACAGCAAGGTTTAGTGGGAGGTCAGGCTTAATGGCATTTCAATTGGGTGAAGACAACGATAGCGGCATGAATGAGATGAACCTCATTCCGCTCATCGACATTATGCTGGTCTTGATGATCATCTTCCTGGTGACAGCGACCGTTGCCAACCCATCAATACCATTAACCTTGCCAGAAACCACGGCAGAAATTATTGATCCACCACCACAGGCGATTACCGTTAGCATTAATGCTTCGGGTGAAGTGGCCTGGGATGATCAGATCATCAGTCTGGATGAGCTGGAAAACCGTTTAAATGCGGCAGGCGAGCAGGAACGTAAGCCAACGGTACAATTACGTGCCGACAAAGATGCCCGTTATGATACCGTTGCCCAGGTAATGTCACGTGCGAGTGAAGCCGGACTCAGTGATATTGCCTTTGTCAGCGATAACTAAACGTGACAGGCCAGACTCAGGACGACCCATCACGGGTCGTTTTTTTATGGCAGCTGTTTATGTGCAAATTGCAGGAAAAGCGTGCAGCACATATTTTAAATGCCTGCCAATTCAATTAAGGTAGGCTAGGGAAAAACGAGAATTTTCAAGGAATTTTGGTGAAACAACGACAGGCACTGGATGCCAGAGCAGCCAGCATAATGTTTGTGCTGTGTATTTTCTGGGGACTGCAGCAGGTGGTGCTGAAAATTGCCGCGCCTGATATTTCACCGCTAATGCAAATGGCGCTGCGTTCCGGGATTTCTGCGCTGCTGGTCTGGCCGTTAATTCGGCTGGCTCAAGGTGTGCATTTATGGACACCGACGTATTTGTATCCGGGCTTGCTGGTCGGGCTGCTATTTGCCGCCGAATTTTTTATGCTGGCTGAAGCCATCCGCTTTACCTCGGCCTCCCATACCGTGGTGCTGCTGTATACCGCGCCAATTTTTGTAGCTTTAGGCCTGCACTGGAAGCTGCCCAGTGAACGGCTTTCCCTGCTGCAATGGAGCGGTATTCTGCTGGCTTTTCTGGGCATTGTAGTGACTTTTTTGGGGCGTGACAGTCAGCTCAGTGCCGCAACCAGTTCCATGCTCTATGGCGACTTTCTGGCTTTATGTGCCGGTATTTTATGGGCGGCCACTACCATAGCGGTGCGCTTAACCCCGCTGGCCGAAGCACCAGCCACCCAAACCTTGTTCTATCAGCTGCTGGGCGGTTTTATCGTGCTATTCCCTTTGGCCTACTGGTCCGGACAGGCGGTGGTGCACTGGAGTCCGGTCGCGATTGGCAGTCTGTTGTTTCACGCCATTCTGATTTCTTTTGTCAGTTATTTAATCTGGTTCTGGTTACTGAAAAACTATCTGGCCTCACGCTTGGGGGTATTTTCTTTTTTAACCCCATTATTTGGGGTGCTGTTCGGCGTGTGGCTGCTGGGTGAGCAACTGGAACACAGCTTTATTATGGGGGCTATCCTGGTGATGCTGGGCGTGGTCATGGTCAGCGCACAGGGCTGGTTCAAGCGGCGCGTGGCCTGATGCTGGGCCAATCACAACGTTTTACTGCGCTGGGCTTGAGCTCGCTGCTGATCTGGGCCAGTCTGGTGGGTGTGGTCAAGCTGATCAGTGAACAGCTCAGTCCGGTGCTGGCACTTGCACTGATTTATAGTGTCAGTGCGCTGGTGATTCTGTTACATCAAGGCTGGCCTAAACTTAGCCAGATGCCGAAAATCTATCTCTGGGGTGGTGGGGCGCTATTTGTTAGCTATGAAATTCTGTTCCTGCTGTCGATTGCCTTATCGACACAGCGCGAACAGGTGCTGATGATTGCCATGATCAATTATCTATGGCCGCCGCTGAGTATTGTGCTGGCGATTCTAGCCAAACAGCTACGTTATCACTGGGCGGTAATTCCAGGCTTTGTGCTGGCCGTACTGGGCTTGATGCTGGTGGTCAATCCGGAGATCTGGAACTTGGCCCAGCTCTGGAGCGTACTGACGGAAAATCCGTTGGCTTATAGTCTGGCATTTTTAGCGGCCTTGTTATGGCCCTGCTACGGGGCGCTGACCCGAGCCTATGCCCAAGGCAGCAATGCAGTGTCACTGTTTTTTGTGGTGACTGCGGGTTTGCTGTGGGCGCTGCATGTAGGACTGGATGAGCCATGGCAATGGCCAAGCCTTTCGCTATGGGGATGGATTGTGCTGGCCGGTGCCCTGATTGGGATGGCCTATCATAACTGGAACCAGAGTATTCAGTTTGGCCGTATTCAGCTGCTAATTCTGGCCACCTATTTTATTCCGGTGCTGTCTTCATTGATCTCGATGTGGCTGTTGCAGCTACAGCCTGGCTGGGTGTTCTGGCTCGGCTGTAGTCTGGTCAGTCTGGGTGCGCTGATCTGCTGGAAAAGCACCAGCGAAATTTCCGCTTAGCTGGCGCTTATTTCCCGGCCTTAAAGATCAGCAGGTGCTACCTCTATTTTTCTTCAAAAATTTTCGACAATGGAATCGACAGCTTGGCTGCCAAATAGTCATCAGCTTCAATCAGTGCCGGTCCGAGTTTCTGCATCCATTCATCATCCGGATGAATATTGCCGACATCTTTGCGCTGCGGCAGCGGATAAGGCAGCTGGGTATAAAAACTCCAGAAATTGACCTGCGATAAATTCCGTACCAGCACCAGTTCATCGTTATCGGTGCGTTTAATCAGGTTTTGCTGCTCCAGCATCCAGATATAATTTGGTAAGCGGCCAATTTCATCGCGGCCCAATACTTCCAGTGCTTCCTGCTCGGTCACGCTTTCGCCTTTTTTCTGCTTTTGATAAAACAGCTCCAGCAGGTCCAGCAGCATAATCATCGGATGGCGTTTCTGGTCTTTGCCGGAATTAAAAGCGGTGAGGGCAAAGCTAATTTCTACGCCCAGCAAAATAATATTCCACGACAGAAAAATCCACAGCAGGAAAATTGGCACGGCAGCAAAGGCGCCATAGACAATTTCATAACTGGTGAAATTCGACATGATAAAGCCGAACAGGTTTTTTAATGCCTCAAATACCACCGCACTAAAGACGCCGGCAATCAGCGCGGCTTTAATTGGTACATTGCGGTTGGGAATGGTCCAGTACAGAATAAAAAAGCCGACAATGGTCAGGGAGAAGGAAATAATCCACAGAATAAAAGCGCCGTTGACCTCATAACCGGCAAAGTTATTGCTCAGCACATTCATCGAGGCAACGGTAGATGACAGCACAAAGGCGCTGCCAAGTAAAATCGGCCCCAGCGAAATAATGGTCCAGTAGCGCATAAAACCCATAATCCCGCCGCGGGTTTCTTTCACTCGCCAAATCCGGTTAAAGGCAGTTTCGATACTGGTCAGCATCAGTACAGTGGTAATGAACAGGAACAGAATCCCGATAATGGTGAGATTGCTGGATTTATCGGTAAAGGCATTCAGGGCCTTATCAAAGGCGATGGTGGTTTTGGGCAGAAAGTTGCTGTAAATCAGCTGCTGTAACTGCTGACGCGCCGGTTCTAAAGCTTTAATCGAGGAGATGATGACCAGAAAAACCGTCAGCATTGGCACCACCGCAAACAGTGTGGTATAGGTGAGCGAGCCGGCCTGTTCACGACAGCGGTCTGCTTCAAAACGGCGTAATACAAACAGCACGAATTGAAACCACTGGTGGTCATAAAAGGGCAGCTTTTTTAAATACTCAACAATCATGCGGCTAAAGTCTCGATTTTTTAGTGATCTTTCTGTGTTTTCCTGTGCCAGCTTAACCAAAAATACAGCAAAATACCGTATAGTTTTCTTTTTTACTCTACAGATAACATTATGCAACCCTATGTTTTAGTTCTGTATTACAGCAAGTATGGCAGCACCCGTGAAATGGCCCATCTGATTGCCAACGGGGTAGAAGCAGCAGGCGTAGCGGTAAAAATACGTACAGTACCGAATATTGCCCCGGTGGTCAAAACTGCCGAGCCGAGTATTCCGGCCGAAGGCGATATTTACTGTAGCCTAGATGACCTGGCCAACTGCGCTGGTCTTGCGCTTGGTTCGCCGACCCGTTTTGGCAATATGGCCTCGGAAATGAAATTCTTCTGGGATCAGACCACCAGTCTGTGGCTAAGCGGCGCTTTGCATGATAAACCGGCCTGTGTATTTACTTCTTCCGGTTCACAGCACGGTGGCCAGGAAAGTACCTTGCTGACCATGCTACCGCCGTTATTCCATCATGGCATGATGATTATGGGACTCAGCAATGCTCATCCGGCTTTATCCAATACCAAAACCGGCGGTACACCGTATGGTGCATCGCATGTCAGCGGCCCGCGTCATGACCAGAGCTTAAGTCAGGATGAAAAGAAACTTTGTGAAGCGCAAGGATTACGTTTAGCAGACGTGGTGAAAAAACTGCACAGCGCTTAAAAAATAGCTTTAAAAAAAATAGCAGCAGCAAGGCCAAAATAGCGCTCAGATCCGTTAATGGCTTTCTGCTGTTGATGCTGGTTTTTTGATTGTTAATTTAAATGAATTTCATGTGAAAATGACTGCTTCTGGTGATTTTCGACCACCCCAATTCGGCGTCTATCTAATAGTCTTTCTATACACAGCCTATGCTGTGACGGTTCTCTCCCTATTCATGATCGGTTGGGTGCTTTCCTGTGGAGGAAAAGAGCACCTTGCCGTCATGCACACTGAGAAAAATCCAAACTACTGAGGAATACGAGATGAAAATGTGGTTCGTTATGGGATTCAGTGTACTGAGTCTAAGTCTGGTGCTGTCCAATGCAGTAGCAAGCGTGGTGCATCATCCGGATTATCCTGAAGAAAAAGCACAAACCAAAGCCAAAGATCAGGCCAGCTCAAAAGAGCCAGCGGCGACTGAACAAGGCGCCCCGACACAGAAGTAATGTATGCGGTGCTCCGTTGGTGAGCTCGCACCCTCCATCGACCTCACCTCAAAGGTGTTAGAGTTTTTCTTTAAAGCGGTGTTTGCAGTTGAGGCACTGAAAATCCAGGAAGATATTCTGGTCCACAATGACCCCGGCTTTTTTACCAAAGCGATGACCCAGAAAACCGCCGGTAATGCCGACACTAATTGCACCCACAAAGGTACCAATGGTGCCGCCCATAATCACCCCTAACGGTCCGGCCACGGTGCCTATGGCAGCGCCTAAAGAGGCACCGGAGGCGGCCCCGCCGACAGTTCCGGCTGCTGTTCCGGCCGACCCGAGCAATACTCCGCCAATTTTTTGTAAGTTTTGTTCATGGTTGCGCTTTTCAACCTGATTTGAGCCACATTTCGGACAGACGATACTGTGTTCCATCAACGGATTGTCTTGTGTCATGAGTGTAGAGTGCCTTCTAAAAATGCTGGGTCAATCCAAAGAGCCAATAGCTTAGGACAAAAGGCGTTAGCTGACCTTGGTCAAAACGCTCAGAATTTGCCGTTAGGCTTATGCTAAGCCATTCGGTCTGGAGCGTGGTAGAGAATTTTGTAAATCACATCGCCATAAAAAAAGAGCACCTGAGTGCTCTTTTAGATATAAATTGCAGGCGAAGTCTTAGTCGCGAACAAATTCAACCGTACCATTGGCCAGTGACTTGACACGCGCCAGAGATTCAACCCGGTAGCCTTTTTCCAGGAGCAGGTCACGACCTGGCTGGAAGGATTTTTCAATCACAATACCAATACCGACCACTTCCGCTTGGGCCTGATGAATCAGGTCAGCCAGACCTAAAGCCGCCTGACCATTGGCCAGGAAGTCATCAATCACCAGTACTTTGTCGCTTGAGCTGATGTGCTTGTTTGAAATCGCAATGGTGCTTTCGACCTGTTTAGTGAATGAAAACACTTTAGAGCGATACAGGTCATCTTTTAGGGTTAAAGACTGATATTTACGTGCAAAAATCACGGGAACGCCCAGCTCTAAACCTGCCATGACTGCCGGTGCAATACCTGACGCTTCAATGGTAATAATTTTGGTGATGCCGGCATCTTTAAACAAACGCGCAAATTCTTGACCAATTTGCTGCATCATGACCGGATCAATTTGATGGTTTAGGAAAGAATCGACTTTCAGAACTTCTTCAGACAGAACGATACCTTCAGCTAAGATTTTCTGTTCTAGTGCGTGCACGGGAGAATCCTCAACAGCAGGTGCTTTTTAAAGCAAAAGCGTATTTTAAAAAGCACCTGAAAAAATGCAAGCAAAAATCGAGAAAATGATTAACTTGTTGGGCCTTTATAGCCGGTTAACAGCAGGCCATAAGAGTTCTTCTTGTCCAGATGGGTCACTTTCACCGGTAAGTAGTCCAGTTTTGGCGCTAACCAGAAAATGGTTTCACGGCCCGGCTTGTCATGCTTAATCGCCACTTTAATGGTGTCAAAGGTGCCATAATTGGTTTTTACGCTTTCACTGCCTTGGCGTACAAATTTACGTGCTTCGACCTCCTTGGCATCGGCCAGGTAATAGGTCGATTTGAGCGAACCATTTTTTAAGTCTTCACGAATCTGCAATTCGGCATTTAGCTCATCGAGTACACCGGCTTTCCAGGCAAATGAACGCGACTCTTTGTCTTTTTTGGTATTAATTTTTTTCGCAGCCGGATTAAAGTGAATACTCATGGTGTTGTTATGAATCAGGATTTTGCTGCTGCGGCTAAAGCTGGAAGAACCAATTTTGCCATTTTCAAAGGTGAAGCGGCTGGTTTCCGTGGCCGAAGCAATCCCGCCGGCTTTGGCGGCAAAAACATAGTTCCACTGATTGCCGGATTTGCTTAAGGTTCGGGTCGCAGAGCCAAGGTTTTTGCCGTTATAGCTGAACTGATAACTGGCCTGGAATGGACTCATGGCAAAAGTCTGGCTTGAGAACCCTGCAAATAACAGTGCAGTCGAAACTCCCGCTGCCATGCCCATCGTTTTCAATACGTGTTTAGCCATAAGTAAATTGTTTCCTATGCTGTAAATAAGCGCACATTGTGCTTTGTTCTATTATGCGCTTGAATGATGAAGAGAAAATTTGCAAATATGCACTTTATGTAAAGCTTGTGTAGCAATCCTGATAGGTATCTGCAATCTCTTTCCCTGAGCTTTTAGCTCTTTTTCTGTTTGATGGGCGTCACTTCTGTGGCCGTTTGTGCTTCTTCGGCTTCTTCACGATCGCGATCTTCAGCAATTTTTCGAAATAGGGCGGTTAGGTTGACATTGCCCATGACCACCAGTTCGGCTTCACGCAACACCGCATGATTGACATGCACTTTGCCCAGAGTGTCAATGATCGAGCGGTTCTTACCCAGCCAGCGGTTCAGGTCTAAATGTAATAGATCATCTTTAACTTTAATTACATTCAGTTTTTCCAGAATCATGCCGAGTGGATCTTTGTTCAGCACTTTCTGATAGAAGAACAGCGCAAACCGAACACCCAGCTTATGCAGGATACTTGGATATTTGGCTTCAATCACCTGGGTATCACTAATCTGTTCAAATACAATCAGCTGGACATTTTTATTCAGTTCCATCTGCACCAGTTTCAAATCTACCGACAAGGTAATATACAGCCCGTTATAATCCAGGGTCGCGTACAGACGCAGCCACTCGTCATGTAAATCGGCATGTAAGTCTTTCAGCATTTTGACATTGTCGGTGACAAAGCGCTGAAAAGTCGCATTCAGAAAAACCTGAGACATTGGAAATTCGCGTTCATCTTCAATAAATCCTTCCGCCTTCTGATACATCTGACGTAAACGTTTTGAAATGAGAGAAATAAGAGGGGACATACAGGGCATTCCAATGGGTTAATCTTTATTAACTTTGCAGAGATCTTGTCGAATTGTATTAAAAATACGCCAATTGAAGCTTGCAGTTTAGCAAAATAAACTGCACCATTTTCAAGATTTTATTTATCGTGACACGACATGTTGACGAGTGTCTCGCTTTTTTTTTAAAAGTAAAAACCAGTCTTATTTTATCTCGTTTTATACGATTTGGGGAATCCGCGATTTTGTCGGATTAATGTGATGTTAAAGAAATTTCATTTTGCACCTTTGACGCAGCAGTGGTGGAAAGATCCACTATTTGGCACCGTACTGACGCTGGCAGCACTTTCGCATCTGGCTGTGTTAACGGTGCAATTTGTCATGCCACAGCAAAGCGATGCCGCGGTCAAGGAAATTGCAGTCAGCTTAAGACCAAGTGCCACCGAAATTAAGGATGCCGACTTTTTAGCACAGGCCGACCAGCAGGGTTCTGGCACCTTCCGGGAAGCGCACCGCATGTCCAGCGATATGCCCGCACCAATGATTGAACAGAGTGCCGGTGATCAGCAGCTGGAAAGTCTGGAGCGTTTGCAGCAGCAGCGTGAACTGAGCTTTGAAGAAAAAGTGCTAATGACTACCTTAAGCTGGCAAAAGCAGGCGGCGGAAAACCAGCGTAAAAAAGCGCTGGAAGAATTAAACAGCCAGTTTCAGGCCAAAGCGGCGATGGTGGCCAGTCTGGAAGCGCAGTATTTACAGCGTCAGCAAAATTTTAGCCGTCAGCAGAAAATTAAAACCGTAGATGGAGTTCAGGCCAAGCAGGATGTCGCGGCCGGTTATCTGGAAAAATTCCGTCAGAAAGTCGAATTTTATGGTAATCGTTATTATCCGGAAGCGGCCAAGCAGCAACAGCTGGCCGGTGAAGTACGTTTAATGGTGATTTTAAATGCCAACGGCGGGATTCGCGCGATTCGTTTAATTGAAAGCTCGGGACATGCCATGCTGGATGAAGCTGCCAAGGCTTCTGTGCGTAAAGCTGCTCCTTTTGGTGCCTTTGATGCCAAGATGAAAGATATTTCCGAGCTACGCATTATCCGGACCTGGCGTTTTGACCCGGCTGAGGCGGAGTTTGAGGTGCGCTAGCGTTTGTAGTGACGTAATACTTCACAAATTTCAACACTGAAATTTTTATACCAAGTGTTATGTCCGAGTTGTTGTGCGACTTGGTGTTCCGCATCTAAATGCCAAGCGTGTATATCTGAAAGATCATGCCAATAGGATAGGGCGATTTCAGATAAACCTTCTGTTAATGTTTTAAAATGAATGCAGCGGAATTGGCTTAAGGCTTTCTGACATAACTGCTGTGCTGTGGCAAAATACAGAAGGATCAAGTTTTTTAATTTTCGCTTTAAAAATAACAACGTATTTCATGATTGTGGCTTATCTATTTTTATTCATCTCATCATAAAATAAACCCTATAAAAAAAGCGAGCCTAAGCCCGCTTCTTCATTGTTTAACTTTAATCGCGTTCTAGATACGGGTTTTCAAAACCGAGCTTATCCAGAATTTCAATTTCAATGCCTTCCATTTCTTCAGCATCTTCATCTGAAGTTTCATGGTCATAACCCATCAAATGCAAGGTGCCATGCACTAGCATATGGGTGAAATGGGTTAGCGGTGCTTTGCCTTGCTCATTCGCTTCGCGTAGCACCACCGGAATACAGATCACTAAATCCCCAATGGGGAAGGCATCAAGAAATTCGGCCATTTCATCGGGCAGTTCACTTGGGAAAGACAGCACGTTGGTCGGTTTGTCTTTCTGGCGATATTCCAGATTCAGTTTATGGCTTTCTTCATTGTCGACACAGGCGATCCCGATTTCACAGTCACTTTGGGTGCCAATATGTCGCAAGGTGGTTTCTACAACTTTTTTGATATAGCCACGTTTCAAGACCAGTTCAGGGGCTTGAACATCCTGTTGTAGAGAAAGACTCAGTTTCAAAATATATCCTTAGATCAGTTTAGTCCTGCGCATCGGCCTTGGCATCGTTTTCTGCAATCAGCGCTTCCTGACGGGCTTTGCGTTCGGCACGGGCTTCTGCACTCAGACGTTGTTGCTCACTGTCCCAGCCTTCGTAGGCTTCAACAATTTTCTGCACCAGTTGATGACGCACCACATCACGTGAATGGAAACGGGTAATATGAATTTCCTTGACGTGCTCCAGCACGCGCAGGGCATGCGCCAGACCAGACTGCTGACCACGCGGTAAATCGACCTGAGTCACGTCACCGGTAATTACGGCACGTGAGCCAAAGCCCAAACGGGTCAGGAACATTTTCATCTGTTCTGGTGTGGTGTTCTGCGCTTCATCCAGAATCACAAAAGAATGGTTCAGGGTACGACCACGCATATAGGCCAGCGGCGCGACTTCAATCACCTGACGTTCAATCAGCTTGGCGACTTTTTCAAAGCCGAGCATTTCATATAACGCGTCATACAGCGGGCGCAAATACGGGTCAATTTTCTGGGTTAAATCACCCGGCAGGAAACCGAGTTTTTCACCGGCTTCAACCGCAGGGCGAACCAGTAAAATCCGCTGGATTTCATTACGCTCCAGCATATCGACGGCTGCAGCTACCGCCAGGTAGGTTTTACCGGTTCCTGCTGGGCCAATCCCGAACGAAATATCGCTTTGTAAAATACGCTGCACATAACGTTTCTGGTTGGCACCGCGCGGGTTAATCCGGCCTTTGCGGGTCTGTAACCAGACCGCATCTAAACCGGTATGTTCCTGCTCTTCATCAATCTGCAATTCACGGTCAGTCTGGCTGCCCTGAATCATCATGTGTAAGGTGTCGGCACTAATCTGGCTGGAATTTTCCGATTCTTCATATAAACGCTGAAGCAAGAGCTCGGCTCTCTCAACTGCATCTATTTCACCATCAATAAAAAAGGCATCACCTCGATGAGAAATTTGCACATCTAGACGCTGTCCAATCTGTTTCAAGTGGCCGTTATAAGCACCGAGCATGCTTTTGAGACGTTCCATTGAAATGCCAGGAAAATTTACTGTACGTCGAATTGCTGCAGTCAAGAGAATTCCTTATTCAGAAGTAGTCGTATTGTTCCCTTACATTACGCCACGTCTGGTTCAAGATTCAAGAGTTCACCATAAACTAAATTTAAAGTTTTAATCTCGGTAATCTCAATCTCCGCAAAGCGTCCGACCCAAGCCGGATCACCAATAAATGTTACCAAACGTGTATTGTCCGCCGTGCCGACCAGTACATTCGGATCTTTGTTCGACACGCTCTCAATTAACACACGTTGCACGGTGCCGAGCATGGCATCAGTTTTGTCAATACTGGACTGTTTAATCCATTGCTGCACTTTGGCCAGACGTTCTTTTTTGACATCTTCCGGGGTGTTGTCCGGCAGTTCAGACGCCGGCGTGCCCGGACGTTTTGAATAGACAAAGCTGTACGAATGGTCGAAGTCCATATCCTGAATAAACTGATAGGTTTCTTCAAAGTTCTCGTCGGTTTCGCCCGGGAAGCCAATAATAAAGTCGGAAGACAAATGCATGTCCGGACGTACTTTACGTAACTTGGCAATTTTTTCGATGTAAACATCAATGGTGTGGTTACGTTTCATGGCCTGTAATACATCATTGGAGCCACTTTGTACCGGCAAGTGCAAATGCGACACCATTTGTGGCAAGTCGCGGTAGCATTGAATCAGGTCATCATTAAATTCTAGCGGATGCGAAGTGGTATAACGTAAACGGCCAATCCCCGGAATTTCGGCGACCAAACGCAACAGGTCAGCAAAGGTACAGATGTTGCCGTCAAAAGTTTCACCGCGGTAACCATTCACGTTCTGACCGAGCAGTGAAATCTCACGCACACCTTTTTCTGCTAAACCGGCAATTTCCGCCAGTACGTCATCGAGTGGACGTGAAACTTCTTCACCACGGGTATAGGGCACCACGCAGAAAGAACAGTATTTGGAACAGCCTTCCATAATCGACACAAAGGCTTTAAAACCTTCGACGCGCGGTTCTGGCAGGAAGTCGAATTTTTCAATGTCCGGGAAGGAAATATCCACCAGCTTGATTTTTTCTTTTTTCGGTTTTTCAACCTGATCATTATGCTGATCCAGCATTTGTGGCAAACGGTGCAAGGTTTGTGGGCCAAACACCATGTCGACATACGGCGCACGTTTTTGAATATTGTCACCTTCCTGAGAAGCAACACAGCCACCCACGCCAATCACCAGATCCGGATTTTTTTCTTTCAGTTTGCGCCAGCGGCCCAGTTCCGAGAACACTTTTTCCTGTGCCTTTTCGCGGATGGAACAGGTGTTCATCAGCAGGATATCGGCATCGGCCGGATTGCTGGTCAGCACATAGCCGTGAGAATCGCCTAAAAGGTCTGCCATACGATGACTGTCATACTCATTCATCTGACACCCTTGCGTTTCGATGTACAGCTTTTTCACTGAACCGTCGGCTGGGGTGTGCTGTGGCTGGGTAACAGTGTTTTCTGAGGCAGCTTTGGCACCATTTGGAATGAAGGTTTGAACCGTCATGTAGGCTCCTGAAGGATAAAATCGAGATCGTCCGTTCTGAAATGTTTGAACGGCAGAGGTGATAGAAAAACGCGTATTTTAACAGGAACTGGGTATAAACTTATAGCCCTAAATGAGGGAAGCAGAAGATTGATTTATCAATTAAAATTGTTCGAAAATTAATATTGTTTAATCATGAGGTTACATAACACAACAATTGAGGTGTTTGAGAATAATGAAACTGTTTTAGTATATTGCGGTAAGAGAGGAGGGGCGAAGTAATGACTGAAAATAGGCACATGCGCACATGGACTGAAAAGAAAAGAATTTTTTGCAAAAAGCTTGTGTTAGGTTTGGCATCACTGAGCATTTTCCCAACCTTGTACGCAGCCGAAGAGCAGTTTAATGATGCGCTGCGGGCAGCCAATGCCAGTAACCTCTCTTTATTGCAGCAATATCAAAGTGCCATGCAAAATGATGTGCTCGGCTATTATCCGGAATACTGGATTTTAAATACCAATCTGGCCACTCAGTCACCCGCCTCGATTGTGCAGTTTGCCCAGCGTTATCCACAGTCGGCCATGGCAGAAAAACTGGCCGCTGACTATGTCGAAGAAAAAGTCAAACAGGCCGATTTTAGCAATGCTGTATCAGTGCTGCCCTATGTGACCAATGCCGACCGTGCCGAAAGCTGTGCCGTGGCGCAGGTGCGTGCCCAGTCAGGTGATCCGCTGGTTTTTGCCGAATTTAAAGATGTCTGGCTAACCACCAATTCGCAGCCGGAATCCTGTACCGGTCTGGGCCGGATGATGTTATCCAGCCCACTGATGACCCAGGAAGATAAACAGCAGCGTTTGTGGGTGCAGCTGCGTGCCGGCCAATCCGGACAGGCGCTTGCCACTGCACAGGGACTAGGTTTAAACCTGAGTCTGCCGCAGCTGAATAGCATTCAGGCCAATCCGCTTAACTATTTATGGTCTGCACCAAAAGCCAGTGCTGAAGATCAGGCTTATCTGATTTATGCCTTGGGCCGCCTGGCCGATACCGACCTGAACTCGGCTCTATCTGCGGTGAAACGTGCTGCAGAAGGTACCCCGCAGTCGGTGCAGCGCGCCTTGTATCGTGCTGTGGGCTATATTGGCGGCACCACCGTCATGAAGAACAATTTTAACCGTGAAGTACTGAATGCGCTGGATGCCAGCTATGGACTGCCATTTAGCCCGGAAGAAGCGGAAATTTATGCCCGTCAGGCGATTCGTTTTGGTGCCTGGGAAAGTGTAATTCGCGCGATTGATGCCATGAGCGTGTCGCAAAAGCAGGAAGACCGCTGGCAGTACTGGCTGGCGCGTGCCTCTGAGCAGCGTGGCGATGCCACTTCAAAACGCAGTGCTGACGCGATTTATAAACGTTTGGCTCAGGGTGATGATTACCACAATTTGCTGGCCAAAGATCAGCTCGGATACAGCTATTCTTCGATTCCTGTGAGCCGTGAGCCAAGTTCGCAGGATGTGCAGCGTTTAAATCAGGATATTCACTTTAGACGCGCCTTTGCCTTGCGCCAGATTAATGCACCGGCCAGTTATATTAACCGTGAATGGAACTGGGCTGTGCGTCAGGCCTATTTAAAACATGATGATGGTCTGTTATTGGCTGCAGCCAAACGCGCCACCGATATGGGTTGGTATGACCGGGCCATTTATGCGGCAGACCGCACCACCAAGCAGCATAATTATCAGTACCGTTATGCCATGCCGTACAAGAATTATGTGGTCAGCCACAGCCAGAATGCCGGGATTGATCCGGCCTGGGCCTATGGCTTGATGCGTCAGGAAAGCCGTTTTGTGACTACGGCGCGTTCGCATGTCGGGGCGGGTGGTTTAATGCAGATTATGCCGGATACCGCGCGTTTAATTGCCCGTCAAATGGGAGAAACCTATAATCCGGCGGCACTCACCGATATG
The DNA here is from genome assembly GCF_013418865.1 of Acinetobacter sp. YH12117. NCBI lineage: Bacteria > Pseudomonadati > Pseudomonadota > Gammaproteobacteria > Moraxellales > Moraxellaceae > Acinetobacter > Acinetobacter sp. YH12117. The sequence goes on along the minus strand of NZ_VPBF01000008.1, from coordinate 7,818 downwards.
AATACCAATATTCGTTATGGCACGTTTTATCTGTCGACCATCCAGGGTCAGCTTAGTAATAACTCGGTTTTAGCAACTGCGGGCTATAATGCCGGGCCAAACCGTGCCCGTCGCTGGCAGCCTGAATTTCAAAACATGGCAGCGGATCAATATACCGAATCCATTCCGTTGCTGGAAACACGCGATTACGTTAAACACGTTATGACCAATGCCACGCACTATGGATTATTGCTGGGTCAGGGCGCGCAATCAATCAGTAAACGTATGCAGCAGATTCCAATGCGCAATACGCAGTAAACAAGATGGGGTGTCTCCTGCATGGATGCTGGAGGATGGGACTCAAAACGACACGAGAAGGTGCTAAGTTTGAGAATGAAGAAATTGACAGCCGGGGGGCAGCCAGCGGGAATCCTCATCCTGATTTCGGGTGGGACGGGGGTATTGCTCAGTAGTGCTGCATGTGCTGCCACGGTGCAGGGCTATGTCATGGATGTACAAATGACACCCGCCGTGTGCATGTTTGACAGCAACCGCGCCAAGCAGCGGAAATGCCTGCAAGGCTACTCGCTGAATATTACCGGGCTGTATCCGGAAACCTCCCGTCGTGACTGCGAAACCAGCTCTTCAGCCAAACTGTCTCCCATTCAGGCCAAAGTGGTGGCACGGGTCATGCCCGATGAACATGCCCGGGTGCAATTGTGGCAGGGTATTGGTGGCTGCGTACCGATGAATGCCAGCCAGTATTTTCGTACCATTATTAACTATGCCGACCGGCTGAAAGTCCCGGCGGTGCTGACCGGTCAGGAAACTACCGTGGTGCAGCAGAATGAACTGAACCGGCTGTTTATTCGCCTGAATCCGGGCATGCATTCCAAGAGCATTCATTTTCAGTGCACCTCGCATCAGGCCAAAAGTTATTTAACCGAATTGAAAATCTGCTATAGCCCGAATGGGCGCTATAAACAGTGCAGCAGTAGCGTGGAAACCCAGTGTCCATCGGCCTTTATTATTAAAGGTTCATACTAAAACCCGACGTTTTTCGGCATTTTATTTATATTTCCTATCAGACTTTTGTTGAAATCCATAGCCTTTTACATGCATCTGACAAAGGATTGGAGTACAATCTTTGCCGTTTATGATTATTAAGATTAGATAGAACAGCTATTTAATCGCATTAACTATCCTCTCAACTGGAGATAATTACATGAAGCAACCTGTTCGCGTTGCCGTTACTGGCGCTGCTGGTCAAATTGGTTACAGCCTATTATTCCGTATCGCTAGCGGTGAAATGTTGGGTAAAGACCAACCAGTTATTCTTCAATTATTAGAAATTCCTGTTGAGAAAGCTCAACAAGCGCTGAAAGGCGTAATGATGGAACTTGACGACTGTGCTTTCCCATTATTGGCTGGCATGATCGGTACTGATGATCCTAAAGTTGCATTCAAAGATGCTGACTATGCACTTTTAGTTGGTTCACGTCCACGTGGTCCAGGTATGGAACGTGCTGACCTTCTTAAAGTCAACGGTGAAATCTTCATCGGTCAAGGTCAAGCGCTGAACGAAGTTGCGAGCCGTGACGTTAAAGTTCTTGTTGTAGGTAACCCTGCGAACACGAATGCTTACATCGCAATGAAATCTGCTCCAGATCTTCCAGCGAAGAACTTCACAGCAATGTTACGTCTTGACCACAACCGTGCGTTGACTCAACTTGCTCAAAAAGCTGGTGTTGCAGTTTCTGACATCAAAAACATGACAGTTTGGGGTAACCACTCTCCAACAATGTATGCTGACTACCGTTTTGCGAACGTAAACGGCGAAAGCTTGAAAGACAAAATCAACGATGCTGAATGGAACAAAGACGTATTCCTTCCAACTGTTGGTAAACGTGGTGCTGCAATCATCGAAGCGCGTGGTCTGTCTTCTGCTGCTTCTGCTGCAAACGCTGCAATCGACCATATGCGTGACTGGGCGCTTGGCACAAACGGCGAATGGGTAACCATGGGTATTCCTTCTGATGGTTCTTACGGTATCCCTGAAGGCGTAATGTTCGGTTTCCCTGTAACTTGCGAAAATGGCGAATACAAGATCGTTCAAGGTCTTGAAATCGACGAATTCAGCCGTGAGCGTATCAACTTCACGCTAAACGAGCTTGAAGAAGAACGTGCAGCAATTGCTGACATGGTGAAATAATTTAGTGTTGAACTAAGTTAGAAAAAGCACTCCATTTGGGGTGCTTTTTTTATGCAGCTGTATGGATTGTTGTATTGATCAGCGCCATGACAAACCTCACAAAACATAACAAGAATACATCGGCTTGTAGCCCTAATGCTGTTCCGGATTTGCTAGTTTATGGACTTCGCCTAGAAAAATACGGAGTCATTCCATGGTACTCGAACAACAGCCGACCTTAGAATTATTATTTGAACAACTGGGTTTAGCCGCAGACGAAGCATCTATTGAGCAATTTGTGCGTGCCCATCAATTGCCGGCAGAAGTGACCTTGCCCGATGCTGGATTCTGGAGTGAGGGACAAAGCGCCTTTTTACGCGAACACTGGCATCAGGATGATGAGTGGATTGTGATTATCGACAAATTAAACCAGTTACTACACGTTGAAAGCGACAAGCTGGCGCAATAAGCCGGAGCCAGTTCAATCAGGCTCATCCGCCTTACATGCTTTGGTACAAAAAAATACAACAAGCGCAGTCACAAGGCTGTGCTTTTGTGCAGAATTCTTATAACGTAAAGCTACAATACAGTAAAAAAATGCTGAGGAGGGCGCCATGTTTGATCAGCAACCCACATTAGAACTGTTATTTGAGCAGCTGGGTCTAGAGTCCAGTTCAGAAGCCATTGATCAATTTATTGAAAGCCATCAATTAACTTCCGATATTCCCCTACATAAAGCCGCATTCTGGAGCAAGGCCCAGCACGATTTCATTATCAGTCACTGGAAAAGTGATGATGAATGGGCCATCGTGATTGATGTCTTAAACGAGCAATTACATACCGAACATAAGCTTTCCGGCTCTTGCGAACTTTAATCACAAATTGAAACAACAAACCTGGTCGCAAAGACTAGGTTTTTTTTGCTTTATCTTATAAGTTAGATGGATAAATAACTACAATTTATCTGATATATAAGGAGGGCGAGATGCTCAATCACAACACACCATCCTTAGCTCTATTATTTTCTCAACTTGGTTTAGCCAATAGTCCGGCGGCCATTGAACTTTATGTACGTACCCATCAACTGCCTTCCCATATTTCTTTGCATGATGCGCCGTTCTGGAATAAATCCCAGCGTGCTTTATTAATCAGTCATCTGGTCCAGGATGATGACTGGGCGATCTGGGTCGATGAATTGAATCAACAATTACATATGGATGCCTATAAAGCCCAAACCGCTTAATCCTGCCTGAAGATTCAAGCGTTTCTGTAGTCCATAAAAAATGCCTCAATCAATGAGGCATTTTTGTTGTTAAATATTTTTTTCGTGCTGAGCTTTAGTGTAAACGCGGCTGAATCAGCTGCACAAACCAGCTTTGACCATGACAGTGTTCAAAGGCAGTATGTTCACGTAGTACATCGGCATCAAACTCGGCTGTTTTACGGTATTTGGTCAGCCAATGCTGAGTCAGTGCATTTTCTTTTTTCGCTGCGCTGGCATAGGCCAGGAACAGGTAAATATCGCCATGATTATAATTGGTCAGCGGTTTTAGAATCTGCTGGGTAATTAAGGCAAAGCGGGTTTCCTGACTGATTTCAAAATACAGCATATAGGCCTTGGCCAGGGTTAAGGACAGATTTAAATATAAGGACAGCGGCATTTCCTCAAATTCAACCCGGCCTTGCTCCAGCAGCACAATCGCTTCTTGCAGGAAATAGGTCTGTTCCTGACGGACCTGACTCAGCATCACCAGTTCTAGGCGTAATGAAGCACGTTCCAGCGCCAGTTCCGGGGTGTTGCCCTGTAAATAGAGCTGGTCAGTTTCACCGATACGCTGAATAATCGGTTGGGTGGTATCACGCATCGGCACAATCCTCAGTTCACAATACGGTTTATATGAGGCCACTTGCCAGGATTTAAAGGATCACCACAACTGTGGATCACTACGCAGCCAGGCAGTAATCGAAAGGCGCTGCTGTTTGGAGAGCAGCACTTCATGCAGCAAATCACTTTGGAATAAGGCCATCCGGTTGGGCTGTGGCGCAATGATCTGCCATTCGCCCTGTTTGTCCTGCAAGCGTAATTCACCGCCCCAATCGGCCTGCCACTGTTCATGCAGATAAAAGACGCAGGAAATCATCCGGCCATTTTTACCTTGCGGATTATCGCGGTGCAGGGCATAAAATTCGCCGGCGTTATAACAGGCAAAATGGGCTTCGACTTCCTTAATGCCCAGAAAAAAGGCACGATTTAATTGCTCGGCCAGCGCCATTAAGGTTTGGGTATGCTGCTCGGCAACCGGCAGGCTTGAATCCAGCCATAAGATATGATCACTGCGAATCTGGCTGACCACACCGTTTTGAATGGCTGCGTTACGAAACTCATTCAAATGTGCGGTACATTCTGCTACCAAAGCTTGTACATAATCCTGTGGATAGGCATCATCAATCAGGGCATAACCGGATTGATCCAGATCATTGAATATCTGTGCCAGATTCCAGGATGGTGGTAGAGAATGTGTTTGCATAGGCAAAACTCGAACAAGGATAAAAAAGCGGGGGAACTATTTTAGAGCAAGATAAGCCTCTGAATGAAACTTTTTTTCATGCTAAAATACCGGTTGATTTCAGGAATTAAAGAAACATGAATTACCGTCACCATTTCCATGCAGGCAACTTTGCCGATGTCATGAAGCATGTGCTTTTGCTTCAGTTACTGACACGTTTAAATGCCAAAGATAAACCTTATCGCTATATTGATACACATGGCGGTGCAGGCAAATACGACTTATCTTTAGCACCTGCACAGAAGTCGGGTGAGTTCTTAAATGGTATTCACCGTCTGGTCAAACTGGATGACTCGATTATCCGCAATGCACCGGAAGGCGTGAAGCAGTATCTGAATCTGGTCGAGCAGATGCGCGAGACGGATGGCAAGGGTGCTTATCCGGGTTCACCATGGTTTGCCTTACAAGGCATGCGTGAGATGGATAAAGCCACGGTGTTTGAAATGCAGCGTGATGTTTTTCAGCAATTGCGCAGCAATATCCGTGACCGTCGTGCTGGCTTGCATGAACGTGATGCTTACGAAGGTCTGCTTGGGGTGATTCCACCGAAAGAAAAACGCGGTCTGGTCATGATTGACCCGCCTTATGAGCTGGAACGTAAAGACTTCCCGCAGCTGGTAGAACTGCTGGTCGCGGCCTATAAAAAATGGCCAACAGGCGTGTTTGCGGTGTGGTATCCAATTAAAGACCGCGCCATGATTGAACGTTTTGAAAAGAAAATGTACAAATCGGGCATTCGCCGTCAGCTGGTTTGCGAAATCTGTGTCTGGCCAGATGATACCCCGGTTGGCTTGAATGGCTGTGGTTTACTGGTGATCAATCCACCTTGGAAATTCTCTGAAGATGCAGATGAAGCCTTACAATGGTTATTCCCGCATTTACGCATGCAGGACAATGGTGGACATGCAGCAGTACGCTGGCTGGTTGGCGAATAAGCCAAGCAGTCACAACAGAGATTAGGTTAGAGTTAGGAATAAAATAATGATAAACACACCGAAGCCCGAGGGTGATTCCGTGACGCGTGAACATGATTACGATGGAATCACATTTGAAGTGGTGGAAGAGGAACGTACCCGCGAGGGGCAAAAGGTCAAACGCCGTGGCATCTACCTGTGGCCTAATCTCATTACCACCGCGGCTTTACTGTCGGGCTTTTATTCAATTATTGCCAGCATGAATGGCGAATATAGCCAGGCCATTTATGCCATTTTCCTGGCGGCCTTATTTGATGGTTTAGATGGTCGTGTTGCGCGTGCCATTGGTGCGCAAAGTCCGTTTGGTGAGCAGTTTGACTCCTTGTCCGATATGCTGGCCTTTGGTGTGGCCCCGGCAATTTTAATGTATAGCTGGAGCCTGAATGATCTGGGCCGGATTGGCTTGGCCTGCTGTTTTGTTTATACCGCCTGTGCGGCTTTCCGTCTGGCGCGTTTTAATGTGCAGATTGGCGTGGTTGATAAACGCTATTTTATTGGCGTGGCCAGTCCATTGGCGGCTTTAATGCTGGTGTCGCTGGTCTGGGTCGGCCGCGATTTTCCTGAAATTTATAATATTCAGGACTTTGGTATTCAGATCATCAACGCCGTGATTATTGTGGCGGTTGGCTTGCTGATGATTTCCAATATTAAATATTATTCCTTTAAGACATTGGACCGTAAGCGGGTGCCGTTTATTGTGCTGCCAATTGCCGTTTTTGTACTGGCGGCCATGACCTATAATATTCCGGTCGGTATTCTGGTGATTTCTATCATCTATGCATTATCAGGTTTTGTGACCACTTATATGGCGAGAAAAACCGCCGAATCATAACAAGATGACACCCAGGAGCTTGCTATGCAGATGTTTCAAGATTTTCTCGATCGATCCAAACAACTGAATCAAGCTCCACATCAACTCAAGCTTGAGCAGCTGCCTTTTCACGCCCCGAACCAGAAATATAAAATCATTCATCAAGGGCTGATGATTCCCAATTTGCCCGCGCCCTTACATTATCTTAATTTCCTGAGCCTGATTGGGCAGCCAAATGCCCCGATGCTGCGTAATGACAGCGCGATTCAAACCCATCCGCTGGATACTGCTACGGTACTGGTCAGTTCCAGTCCACATATGGTGGGGCAGCTCAGCAGTTATTCAGTGGAAAAAGAATGTTATTTCAAGCCGGCACTGTTTCAGTTTGGTGGTCGGGAGCAGCTGGAAGGACATTTTCCGGAGTTTCGGGTCCAACGTCTGGATTCTGAACTCAGTTTTGATCTGAAGATTCGTACTACCCCGGTGATTTCCTATTTTGCCAAGCTACGCATGGGGCTGGCCGATCACTGGTCTTTGCTGTGTGAATGCAGTGGACAGCTTCAATATAAACAGCAACATTATCAGATCCAGCAACTCGGCAGTTTTGAATATGCGCGAGCCATTAATTTTCCTTATCTACCTTTAGCCTTTTTTACCTATCAGGTGATTAATCTGCAGCAGCAACGGCAGTTATTACTGGCCCAAGTGCGGGACCGCTTTAACCGGATTTTGCAGTCGCGGATGTATTTGCGTGACCTGAGCGGTGGCCAAAGCCAGCTGTTTGATGAAGGCGTATATTTTAAAGTGCACCGGGTTTATCCGGCGGTGATGACTCCAAACCGGCAAAGCATGTATCTGCCGCGTGAATTTGAATGGTGTTACAGCGGTGCAGATGGCACGCGTATCCATATTCAGGCACAAAGCCGCGGGGATTTTAAATTTGGCTTGGCTGCAGGTTATGTCGGCAGTTTTCATTATCAGGTCAAAATAAATGATGTCGAAGAACAGGGCGAAGGCGGCTATTGTGAATATATTGATTGTCGCGCCTTAAAATGGCAGGAAAAAAATCAGGCAGAAAAATTAGGTGATCATTTGGCCAATCCGGTCCCATTTTTAGTGAAAAAAGAAAAATAAGTGTATTTTTGTTGAATAAATAAACAGTTGTGTCGTATTTCCCAAAATAATTAAAAATAGGGGTTGCGTCAGGTTTTATTTGCTCTATAATGCACATCCATCGGCGGTGATGTTGATAAAAACTTGTTGATAAACAAGGATTTAGCTAAAATGGTTGAGTTC
>NZ_VPBF01000090.1:0-1658 GCF_013418865.1 Acinetobacter sp. YH12117 | reverse complement strand
GCCAGGCCTCAGCATTTTATTATGGTGATCCCCTGGGCGAAATGCGCCTGGTAAGCAGAGTTTTTGAAATGTAAGGCCTTTGAATAAGACAAAAGGCTGCCTCATCGCTAACTTTGCAACAGTGCCATTTTAAGCGTTATGCTAAGCCCAGGAAGCCGCAGGATCTTTTGAACCACAACTGCATTAACGTCCGCTATTCTGATACGAGTGGATTGTACGCCTGGGAATTCGAGAAAGATGCTCAGAAATTCAGTCTGAAAGTCAAAGGGCAATATATTGCGAACAGCACGATTCATCAGCTCGATGCAGCATTAGACGGGCTGGGGATTGCCTATATTCCCGAGTATGTTGCAGATGGATATATCAAAAGCGGCAAGCTGATTGCTGTTCTGACCGAGTGGTGTCCATATTTTGACGGCTACCATATTTATTATCCTCACCGCCGACAGGATTCTCCTGCGTTTATGGCTTTTCTGCAAGTTTTGCGTGACAGGTACAATAATGGAATAAGATAAATTTATGAGTAAAGGATTATGTCCACGATAAGCACCTGGGTCGATTCCTGGGAGGCGGCCATGAGGGTAGGGAAGCGCCGTCCCGTCAAGTCAGCGTAATGCTCTGCCAGTGTTACAACCAATTAACCAATTCTGATTAGAAAAACTCATCGAGCATCAAATGAAACTGCAATTTATTCATATCAGGATTATCAATACCATATTTTTGAAAAAGCCGTTTCTGTAATGAAGGAGAAAACTCACCGAGGCAGTTCCATAGGATGGCAAGATCCTGGTATCGGTCTGCGATTCCGACTCGTCCAACATCAATACAACCTATTAATTTCCCCTCGTCAAAAATAAGGTTATCAAGTGAGAAATCACCATGAGTGACGACTGAATCCGGTGAGAATGGCAAAAGCTTATGCATTTCTTTCCAGACTTGTTCAACAGGCCAGCCATTACGCTCGTCATCAAAATCACTCGCATCAACCAAACCGTTATTCATTCGTGATTGCGCCTGAGCGAGACGAAATGCGCGATCGCTGTTAAAAGGACAATTACAAACAGGAATCGAATGCAACCGGCGCAGGAACGCTGCCAGCGCATCAACAATATTTTCACCTGAATCAGGATATTCTTCTAATACCTGGAATGCTGTTTTCCCGGGGATCGCAGTGGTGAGTAACCATGCATCATCAGGAGTACGGATAAAATGCTTGATGGTCGGAAGAGGCATAAATGCCGTCAGCCAGTTTAGTCTGACCATCTCATCTGTAACATCATTGGCAACGCTACCTTTGCCATGTTTCAGAAACAACTCTGGCGCATCGGGCTTCCCATACAATCGATAGATTGTCGCACCTGATTGCCCGACATTATCGCGAGCCCATCTATACCCATATAAATCAGCATCCAGGTTGGAATTTAATCGCGGCCTCGAGCAAGACGTTTCCCGTTGAATATGGCTCATAACACCCCTTGTATTACTGTTTATGTAAGCAGACAGTTTTATTGTTCATGATGATATATTTTTATCGGCACTGTTGCAAATAGTCGGTGGTGATAAACTTATCATCCCCTTTTGCTGATGGAGCTGCACATGAACCCATTCAAAGGCCGGCATTTTCAGCGTGACATCATTCTGTGGGCCGTACGCTGGTA
>NZ_VPBF01000089.1:0-1831 GCF_013418865.1 Acinetobacter sp. YH12117 | reverse complement strand
ATCAAGGCATCCATCAACCCACTGTTTACGCCTTGTCCTGCAAAAGGAGGCATCAAATGAGCAGCATCTCCAATCATCGTTATGGGTAATGGACGCTTACTTTTCCAAGACTTATCTAAGGGAAATATTCGTGTCGCTAACCCTACAAAAGATGATGTCAAACGAATCAGTTCTTTGTAGCGTTCGTCCCAATCGGAAAATTTTTTCAGGAGAAAATCAACGACACTATTTCTGTCTTGAAAATCTACCCGCGTTTTGCTTTTCCATTCATCAGGTGTTTTAAAACTTATTCCAAAATGCAATGCACCATTATTATTAGGATTCGCAAATAATAAATTACCTTGATGAGCAGCCATTAGCCGGTTTCCATTGCAAAGCTGAAAAAATCCAGGACAGTTCACCTCCGGTTGATGAATATCGGCTTGTATATTGAAAGTACCTGTTTCTTCAACTTCCGTGTCGGTAACAAATTTTCTTACTTTAGACATTCCACCATTGGCAATAATAACCAGATCTGCTGTTTCACTCGATTTATCCTCAAAAGTTAGTATCCACTTCTCCTTATCAGGTTCAAGGGTAACAAGTTTTCTATCCCAAATGACGGTATCATTTTGTAAACTATTTAATAGGATAGTCCTTAAGTCATTTCTGTTTATTTCAGGATTGTCAAAACGATTTTCGGGTCTTACATTTTTTGTGGTTAAAATATTGCCCTTTTCATCAACAATATTTACACCCATTGGTAAAGCTAAGTCATAATAAGTTTGTAACAATCCCGCTCTTTTCATTGCTTCCTGTCCCGAATCCCTGTGCAGATCAAGTGTCCCACCAAAAATCCTTGCATCTTGGTCTTTGTCTCTCTCGTAAACTGTAATGTCCACGCCGTTTTGCTGTAACAATCTCGCCATTGTTAATCCAACAGGCCCGGCACCAATTATTGTAATTTTTTTATGTTTTAGTAAAGTCATATTCTTGTTCGCTGGTTTTAATGTCAACTAATGTCTGTCAATTTAATCACTTTGTTTTTTTTAAATTCAAACACGGATTTTCCTGATAACTTTAGCTTTTGCCCTTTTTTTAAGCCGTTCGGAAAGTCAATTGCTAAAATTGCTGTATAATCAATTTCTATTTCAGTGCTGTTGTCAAAATGCCTAAACGATTTAACTGTCTGTGTTCTCTTTGCAAAGTATGTTTTTGCTGTTTCTGCCTGTTGTTTAAACGCTGTTAACCCTTTCAGCGATAAACTTATATCATTATTTTGAATGTTTTCAAAAACAATATTATCGTCAAGGTCTGCAACCATTTTTTTGATATCAAATTGGTTGTATCCATCGATGTAGTTATTGATGATGTTTACTCTGTCGGTCATATTTTGTAATTATTTATCGGTTACATATTGGTGTTGTCTGTAGGTTGTTCTACGATAATTGCCAACTTTTAACTTCTATACGAAGGAACATGTTGGGATACTTGAACTTTCGATTTAGCGCCAACACGAGCAAACCGAAGTTAGCACCTACTCTCTATTCAGCATATTTTTTAAAAATACTTGTGGCAATGTGTCCGCCAAAACCAAAAGTATTACTCATTGCGTAATTCACTTGCCGTTGTTGTGATTGGTGTAACGTCAAGTTAAATATATCCCTATATTCAGGTTCAATATCTACCGAATTGATTGTTGGCGGAACAATGTTATTCTGAACAACGTATAGGAAGAATAAACGCCCTTTTCACCCAAGTCCAACAGCTTTGGACCGCAGTTGACTCTTTCGACACCCCTGCGATGCAACCCAATCCGGCTGACGGGGAGCCAGCAACGCTGAAAATTTAC
>NZ_VPBF01000088.1:0-2169 GCF_013418865.1 Acinetobacter sp. YH12117 | reverse complement strand
GTTGCCATGTCACTGAATACTCGTCCTAGAAAAGCGTTAGATTGGCTTACACCATTAGAGAAGTTTGCTCAGCTTGTTGATTATCATAAGGCTTTTGAAACTGTCGCACCTCATGTTTGAATTCGCCAAGCTTTAAATGAAGTATTAAACTTTATATTTGATATTTCTCTCCAATAGGCACTGGGCAACATACTCAAATGAAAGAAATCAAAGGGTTCCATCAATCTTGTAAATCGTTTCTCATTCTTATATATAATTTTGCAAATTCCTTTTAGATAAATATTGCTATAAATATAAAGGCTTATGAAGAAGACCCACAACAGAATAAAGAATAAGAAACCAAAAGCAAAGAGTGCAAAAATATGATCTGTAATCAATAAATTGATAATTTTATTCATTTATACTTTCCACTTTATCATATATATACCCAGCCCCGTATCCTGCAATCTCAGATGTACCTTTAGCGGCAATAGCAGCTCCAGCAGCAACAATACCAATAACAATTAATCCTGTTCCACCTGTCGCCAGTCCGACAATTAAATAACTTGCATAAATTCCAAAACCAATACCAGCACTAACTTTAGCAGTCTCACCAACTGTTGTTCTTGCTTTATCCTCTGGTGCAGCTTCATACACTTTTATGCTTGAACCTACAACATCCGTAGCAATAGACACATAACCGGCTATTTTAAGAAAAAAACCGAGACATTAACTCGGTTTTCGATAGAACTCTAATTTTTTTTAAAATACTGATCCACAGAGTAGCCAAGAAACAAAAAGAGCAAACTTAAAATTCCAGATAGCATAAATAGATAATGAAGATAAAAAAACATTGGGTAATTTTTCAAAAACTCTTTTAACTGATAATCACCTATTTTTTGATATATATTATTCCCATAGAAAGCTTTAAATGAGGTATTAAACTTTATATTTAATATCTCTTTCCAATATGCACTAGGCAAAACACTTAAATAAAAAAAATCAAATGGTTCCATTAATCTTTTAAATCTCTTCTCATCCTTATACACAATTTTGCAAATTTCTTTTAGATAAATATTAATATAGATATAAAGGCTTATTATAACCACCCATGCCACTACAATAAATAAAATACCAACTAGAATAATAAATAAACCAGGTCTATCTTTAGACATAGATAATAGAATTTCCAACATTATTTATTCCTAATTTCGTCAATATAGTCATAGGCTTCACCTACGCCATATCCTGCAATTTCACTAGCACCCTTTGTAGCCATTGCTCCTGAAGCAGCCACAATACCTATTACAATCAACCCAGTTCCACCTGTGGCGAGTCCAATCACAATAGCACTCACTACTGCTCCAGCAACCAAACCAGTACCGACTTTGGCAGTCTCAACAATCGTTGTTCTTGCTTTGTCTTCTGGCGCGGCTTCATATACATTTACACTAGAACTCACAACATCCGTAGCAATAGACACATAACCTGCTATCTTTAGTTGTGTCGCAAACTTACCTATTTTACCCATTTCTTTGGCATATTCTTTGAGTCCGCCTTTAAAGTTATTGTCTCTAACCAATGCCGATTGCTTCAACATACGGCGCATATTGGTAGTTTTAATCGACTGATCCCAACGTAAGAATTTCTTAGTTCCTTCGTTATCTAACTTCCTATACAAGTTTGCATACTTCTGTTTGAACTGGGTAAAGTTTTTAGGGTTTGCTAACCCTGAGCCTTTGGCTTGTTCTTCGGCATACTTTAGAGCGAGTTCACCATGTAATCTATAAACTCGATGCGCTTGCCCCTCAACCAATGATAAAGAGGCATCAACCGCCATCTTTTGCTCAAAAAAGCCATCCTCCTCTTGCTTATTAAATTTAATCGTTAAGGGATGGTCATTTTCTTCAAAGATATTTTTATTAACAATCTTGGCGTTTTCTTGCAGTAGTGCATCATAAAAAAATTCATAGTTTTGTGCGAAAAATACCGCATCAAAATCTGCATCCTTCTTCATTTGCTCCAAATTGTCATGCGCTTGTTGTGCTTGCTTTTTATATTCAGGTAATTCCTTCGCTGTGGTTGAATTTGAGATAATTACCACCTGCCCAGGCTGCAAAACACCCATTGAGACCAAATTAGTCAAATGTGGATTGTTCGCTTTTAAAATTCCCCAATCTTTTTCCGTCA
>NZ_VPBF01000087.1:0-2180 GCF_013418865.1 Acinetobacter sp. YH12117 | reverse complement strand
ACCGCCATCGTGTCGTGATCGGCAAGGATACGCGCCTGTCGGGCTATATGCTTGAACCCGCGCTCACAGCCGGTTTCACCTCGATGGGCATGGACGTATTCCTTTTTGGCCCGCTGCCGACAACGTAATAGGAAGAATAAACGCCCTTTTCACCCAAGTCCAAATTAATTTGCCGATTCCATAATCAGGGTGTATTACAATTCCATAGAGTTTTTCAATCCAGGTGGTTTAGCTGATAACTTAACGATTGATCAGCTTCTTCGTGAAGATTACTCGCCATGGGCGCGCAATAAAAGGATATCTGCCACGTTCAAAGAAGCGCATTTTATTGAAAAATATGGGTCAGGCATCAAACGAATCCAAGAAGGCTTCGCATCCTATGGTCTGCGTCCCCCTGTCTTTGAAAATTTCCAGCACGGTTTTCGAGTTATTGTCTCATCAAAGCTACTTTTCGAATCTAATGAGGGAGTAAGTGAGGGAGTAAATCTACTATTTAATCAGATAAGAACTAATCCAGGAAAGCGTGCACCATTTTTAGTAAACGAGCTATTAGTTCCTGTCAAGATAGTAGAGCGGTGGCTCAAAATCTTAAGAGATGATCATAAAATCGAGTTTCGAGGAGCTCCTAAAAGTGGAGGATACTGGCTAAAATAGAAATCAATGATACTCTTAAGTGGCACCAATCGAACTCCTATTTTAGCATTTAAAAAAGTATCCTCACATCATTTTATTGAACAATACCTAAGGCTGCTCTGGCGGCATTGATATGATTATCGTCGTTGCACTCTACCGCAAAAGCGCCATATGCTAATGGAGCTGCAGCAGCCCTCTCTATAGATTGTTCGTAGAGCCTATCCCATATCGTTCCGCCTTGTTTAGCATACTCCGTTATCAAACTCTTCAGGCTATCCTCTCCAAAAACCGATACGTGACCAGAAAAGTCCAGTGCAGGATCACCCATATGCGCAGTAGACCAATCTATGATACCAGAGGTCTTACCTTCCTTCGAGGTTAAGACATGCCCTGCATAGAGATCGCCATGGATGAAACAAGTGAATTCAGGCCACAAAGGGTCATTGTCCAACCATCTACGGTATCTGTTTTCCAACGGCTCGCTGATACCTATCTCAGATTTCACCAAGTGGATACGGTCAGCTATTTCGGTCCTCAATTCACTTGGAGTCATTATTTTCAAGTTGCTCTTTCTCACATCGTCAGCTGTAATACGATGTAATTCGGCCAATGATTTTGCCAGAGACTCCACATAAGCTATGCTATCGCGATCTATGTTCCAAGAAACCTCATGTGTTATCGCATCGAATGTCAGAGCAGGCGCATCCTCCAGTAAAGGGTAGGCTATTAGGCGCTCCGATACAATTTTCCAATCAGGGACATTGATCGACAGGTTTCTTTTGGCTAAATCCAATATTCTACTTTCATTTTCGATTTGTTCAAGCATATCGCTTCTTCGAGGTATACGGAGTACCCAGTTCTCACCGTTTACTTCCTTTACAAAGGCAACTCTAAAGTCGATGCCCATCTCATTGACGCTCATCTCTTCCGAAATTCTCAGCCCATGCTCTAGGGCTAATGTTTGCATATCTTCGATTGTCATTTCTATACTGTTTTCTTTTATTAAATTGGTACCAGTTCCCCCGACAGGACATTCTGAATGTCATATACAGGTGTAACACTTTACCCATATTCTTTTCGTATGGATAACACTTCCCATCAGGGAACAAAAATCTGATACATGAATTAATTGTGAGACAGTAGACCTACTGTCGCATTGAAGCCATCTCGGCGACTATTTGATTAGGAAAACCAAGGCTTTGCCATCATAGCCTTATCATAGAAGTATAACATAGTTGTAAAGATAGAAAATTATTTTTTATTCATCCATGATGTTATTATTTTATAATAACATCATCTAAACATGTCCTGTCGCTCTTTTGTGCTGTGATATTTCATACCTATTAACTGCTTTCGTTTGAATTATACGACGTTCTACTCACAATAGGGCAAGGGTTACTCATTCCGTAGGATGCGGTTCACGTATAGGAAGAATAAACGCCCTTTTCACCCAAGTCCAACAGCTTTGGACCGCAGTTGACTCTTTCGACACCCCTGCGATGCAACCCAATCCGGCTGACGGGGAGCCAGCAACGCTGAAAATTTAC
>NZ_VPBF01000086.1:0-2209 GCF_013418865.1 Acinetobacter sp. YH12117 | reverse complement strand
GGTGACCGCGCCCGTCTTGGCCACTTGGTGGGTATGGCCCGCTTTCTTGACCAGGTGCGTGGCAATGACGCGGTAAACGATGCCCAGCACCCACCCCATGATCTCGGGCCGGCTGGCAAACAGGAAACGCAGCTGAAACGGGAAGCTCAACACCCACTGACGCATGGGTTGTTCAGGCAGTACTTCATCAACCAGCAAGGCGGCACTTTCGGCCATCCGCCGCGCCCCACAGCTCGGGCAGAAACCGCGACGCTTACAGCTGAAAGCGACCAGGTGCTCGGCGTGGCAAGACTCGCAGCGAACCCGTAGAAAGCCATGCTCCAGCCGCCCGCATTGGAGAAATTCTTCAAATTCCCGTTGCACATAGCCCGGCAATTCCTTTCCCTGCTCTGCCAAATGGGCAGCGAACGTCTGGTAGTATTCTTCGACAATCCGATAGAGCAGGGTTTGCTCGGGCCGGTGACGCTGGTAACGACCAGTGTTCTCGTCCCGGCTGGCCATCCTGGCCGCCACTTGGGGCATGATCCGCATCCTTGCGATAGCCATAGCTAAACTCGGGTGCCTCGTCATCAGGCCCGAGGCGAATACTGCCAAAGCGTGACAACCCCAACCAGAGTGTAAAAATGACAAAGCCACTGGTCACTAATAAGTACAACCAGCCAAAGTCATCAGCGGTCGCATCCAGTGCTTTTTGCGCTAACTCTTGAACGCCATCAGGGTTACTGACTGTGGCAATTAAAAACAAACCAATAAAGAGTATTGATAGGTAAAAAACGGTTCCTACGTCTCCTAAAAGACGGTTTACCCATTGCTTAAACGTACTCATTACTTTCCTTAGAACTTACTATTTAACTAACTATTTCTTACAGGCAACCACTTGAACGACTGCTCCTTTACCCTGGTGATAGTTTCCTTCAGAGATTTCACGCTCTACTTCAGCACCTATTATAAAATCCAAA
Source organism: Acinetobacter sp. YH12117 (assembly GCF_013418865.1). Taxonomy (NCBI): domain Bacteria; kingdom Pseudomonadati; phylum Pseudomonadota; class Gammaproteobacteria; order Moraxellales; family Moraxellaceae; genus Acinetobacter; species Acinetobacter sp. YH12117. Next base: position 1,250 of record NZ_VPBF01000086.1, on the reverse strand, counting down.
CCGTTTAGTTCTTGCTGCAACCCTTCAAGCGACATAAACATATCTATTTGCGAGGCAGGAGGACCACCCACTCCATCCATGTCAATATGAGCAGCTGTATAGGCTTCTAGCATAAAGACGCCATTTTCTTTTAATGCAGCCACTGCCTGCTTATGCAATTTCAACCGTAACTCAAGAGGCACATGAGCGAAAATTGAAACGATGCCATCCCAAGCGTCTACGCCTAAATCATACTCATTTAAGTTGGCTACCACTGTGGTGATTTTTACACCCTGTTCAGCCGCCAATTTGTGTGCTTTTTCTAAGCCGACGCTAGACTGGTCAACCGCTGTAACGTCATAACCTTGCTTGGCTAAAAACACAGCATTGCGACCTTCACCTTCGGCTAAGCAAAGAACCTTACCTCCTTTAGGTAATTTAGAAAATTCGGCTTGTAATAAATAAAGGCACTCAAGATTTTTATGCTTATTTTTCTAATTGGGAAGCTGTTCTATTTACCCAAATATCGGAAGATGTTATTTTTGCCTTTAACGAATACGCAGCATTAATACGCGAAGACTTGTTTGTTGCAGATGACGAGGAATTTGAGGTTTTAGCAGTTATAAACCTCTCTCCAACTAAAGATGTTAATGGAAATTATGGTCTAATTTTTTATACCGCAATCGAAGACGAAGAGATCAATGAATATAATGCAGGTATGCTTTTTTCTGATATAGTGCTAGTTTACGATAATGGATATTTTAACACTGTTCGCTTTGAGGACATAATTGATGAAGATCAAGAAACAATATTGGATGAAGGCATTCATAATACAAGAATTGAGATTGAAGGTTATGAGTTTGAAATAAAAATTAAAACCATTTTAGATGAAATATCAAGCGATGATTTTTCAAAAAACTTGGCATTTAATAATAAAATTGAAATTGATATAGACTCTGAATCCGTTAAATTAGGCTCCACTTTAGAAGAAGTCTTAAGCGACATGAAACTAAGTTTATATCTAGGAATTTATTATATAAATCACCACAAACATTCTAATGTTCAAGTTACAAAAGATATGGTTGTTTCTTATGACATTGACACAGAAGGATACGGCTTTATAGTTATCAAATATACTGTTGATACGCGAATCTCAACTTTTAATTAATTTTTCCAACTGTAAAGGAGGATTACCTAATTGAGAATTTAAAACGACTGAAATTGTATGTGAAAGAATTTTTCGAGTGATACGATGAGATAAATGCCATAGA
>NZ_VPBF01000085.1:0-2299 GCF_013418865.1 Acinetobacter sp. YH12117 | reverse complement strand
ATAATTCAAGTGAATTTGTTTGAAAGAAGAACTTTAAAAGCTTTATTTTCACCCGATAAAATACCCATAAAACAAGAGGAAGCTCAAATGAGCTTCCTCTTGTGAAAAATTGTGGGACAGCAATGAGCTATAGGCTCCCATTTTTAGATTCGTATAACGTTGAACCCAACGGTAAATAGTCGTGTGATCAACATTCACACCCCGTTCGGCCAGCATTTCCTGCAGTTCACGATAGCTAATGCCATATTTACAATACCAGCGCACAGCCCAAAGAATGATTTCGCCCTGAAAATGCCGACCATGGAAAGGATTCATATGCTGCACCTTTAGCTAAAACAGTCTTCAGCTTACCATTCGTGGTTATTTGCAACAGTGCCGATTTTTTGAAAAAAGCATAGGTCTAGATAATCAAGCTAGATTTTTTAAAACTCCACATTGGTCAATTGTACATAAACCATCACAAGTACCTCTTAAATCAGATAGTTGTTCAATAAGCTTTTGTTGCTTGATTATATTTTCTCTGATAGCACTGACATGTAAGTCAATTAATTCATTCACATCTGAACAATTTTTCTCAGGTTTGTCTTTATAGGTAAGTAATTGACGAATTTCATTCAAACTCATATTTAAAGTTCGGCAATTCAAAATAAATTTAATTCGCTCAACATAGCCTACATCGTAAAGGCGGTAATTTCCTTCCGTTCTTTCCGGTTCCGGAATTAAACCTTCCTTTTCATAAAACCTAATTGTTAATACTGAACATGAGGTTTTTTTAGAGAGTTCACCAATTTTTAAATGCATTGAGTTAGTATTTCCAAAGATTCTTGACTCTATAGTAACTATAGGGATTCTAATATTCAAAGTTTATAATTTTTTTAATGGGTATAATTATGAGTGGTTGTGGATGTAGTAAAGAAACACCATGCGAAGATAAGAAATCTCAACAAGAAAATCATCCATCAATTGCAGAAGCAAACAATTCAAAGAATTGTGATAATACGCTTAGCTGTTGTGGTGAAGAGGAAGAAAAAAAATCTTCATCTCCTTGCTGTAACACTTCAAACAGTTGTGAAGATACCGCTCAATCCTGTTATGGTTCTGATCCCAAAGAAAATTTAAGCACTGAAGATATTTTAAAAGATTCGCACTACATGAGTGAATACTTAGTTCCCAAAATGGATTGTTCTGCGGAAGAACAGATGGTTCGTATGGCGCTATCTTCAATTGATGGTGTTCAAAAACTCATCTTTGATTTACCTAACCGTTCTTTAAAGGTTCTACATAATCAAAAAGATGAAAATATAACCACCAAACTTGAAGCTTTGGGTTTTGGTGCAAAGCTTGTGAAGACTGAAACTTATATAAGCAATCAACAGGCTAAGCAAACAAGTACCTACACCATTCCTAAAATGGATTGCTCTGCTGAAGAGCAAATGGTCCGTATGGCTCTTGCAGATATTGAAGCAGTTAAAGGTCTTACTTTTGATCTTCCCAATCGAAAACTGAAAGTCTTCCATAATGAAGGGATTCAGCAAATTACGGCTAAACTCGAAGGACTGGGTTTTGGGGCGAAACTTGATGAAACACAGCTTTCTTCAGGCGATATACCTAATGAACCTGATCCTGTGAGACAAGCTAAAGTACTTAAACTGTTATTAGGTATTAATGCTCTACTTTTCTTTATAGAATTCATCAGCGGTATTATTGCTGCGTCTACAGGATTGATTGCTGATTCTCTAGATATGTTTGCCGATGCAGCCGTTTATGGTATTGCGCTATATGCCGTCGGAAAAGCTGCGAAATATCAAATAAAAGCAGCCCATTTCGCAGGTTGGATTCAGTTATTACTTGCTGTTATCGTGATTGTTGATGTCATTAGACGATTCATGTTTGGAAGCGAGCCAGAATCAACGCTCATGATTGTTATTGGCCTGCTCGCACTTATAGCTAACGTGACATGCTTATATCTTATTTCTGGTCATCGAGAAGATGGCGCACATATGAAAGCCAGTTGGATTTTCTCGGCGAATGACGTTGTCGTAAATATGGGCGTTATATTTGCCGGTGTACTCGTGGCGTGGACGGGATCAGCTTATCCAGACTTAATCATTGGCATACTGGTTTCTTTATTCGTACTTAATGGTGCCCGAAAAATTTTGGCTTTGAAGTAAGGGCACTGTTGCAAATAACCACGAATGGTAAGCTGAAGACTGTTTTAGCTAAAGGTGCAGCATATGAATCCTTTCCATGGTCGGCATTTTCAGGGCGAAATCATTCTTTGGGCTGTGCGCTGGTATTG
>NZ_VPBF01000084.1:0-2389 GCF_013418865.1 Acinetobacter sp. YH12117 | reverse complement strand
GAAGCACCAAGCGTGACGATTGATCCGATTGTTCCTGGCGACGGTGAAAACACAACACTTACAGGTACAGTAAACAACCCAGAAGCGGATGTGACTGTGAATGTCGGTGGTGAAGACTATCCTGTTAAGATCAATCCTGAACCAAATGAAGATGGTACTTATGATTGGACGGTAGAAGTACCAACGAACCAATTACCACCAGCAGGTGAAGACGTTGTCAACGGCATTCTAAAATTGACCCCTTTTACCTTACAAATGGCAAAGTAAAATTGACCCCTTTGATCTCGTATTAAATTTCAACCTGAGGCTGAATCCCTATTCTTTTTTTATCCTTCAAACGATAACTCTCACCCGATATTTGTACCACATGACAGTGATGCAATAACCGATCTAACATCGCAGCGGTCAACGTGACATCATCCGCAAATGACTTAGACCATTGGCTAAAGGGTAAGTTACTCGTCAATATCGTACTGCCTTTTTCATAACGCTTGGCAATCACGTTAAAGAACAGATTCGCTTCTTCACGTCCAAACGGTAAATAACCAATTTCATCGATAATCAGTAATTTTGGGGCGAGTATCACCCGTTGCATATAGGTTTTCAATTTACCTTGCTGATAGGCTGTACTGAGTTGCAGCATGAGATCGGCGGCGGTAATAAACTTGGTTTTGACATTGTTCATGATGGCCTTATAGCCTAATGCCATGGATAAATGCGTTTTCCCTACACCGCTAGCACCAAGAAACACCACATTTTCTGCTCTAGCAATAAAGCTCAGGTTGAACAACTCGACCACCTGTGATTTGGGAGCACCCAGTGCATAATTAAAATCGTAACCTTCCAGCGTTTTCACTTGAGGCAGGCCTGAGAGTTTCATCAGTACCTGCTGGCTGCGCTGTTGCCTGGCAGCATATTCATGCGTCAAGATCGCTTCAACAAAGTCGGCATAACTTCCATCCTGACCTAATGTTTGTTGTGCATGATGTGACCATTGTGATGCGATGGCAGGCAGATTGAGCTTTTGGCAAAGCTGCTCTATACGGTCGTATTGCAGATTCATCAGGAAACTCCCAGCAACTGGTCATATACAGATAAGGGATGCTGCAAACTCTCGTAGGGCATGACATGCTGTGCTGCTGCAACAGGTACAGTGCTGGAACCTGTATCTGATTGCGGTAATGGCGTAAATTTTTGCTGCTCCTGTTGCAGTCGAACAGCCGGTTTTTCCTGCGTGGTGGCATGAATCCGCTGATTGGCGGTTTCATGCAGCCACCGGCCAATGTGGGCATTGGCGACATCAACATCTAACAGTAAACCCGAAGTCTTCAGGCTTGCTTTCAATGGCACAATAAAGCTTGATTTGAGGTATCCATTAAAGCGTTCAACTTTGCCTTTGGTCTGTGCACGGTAGGGCTTACATACGCGAGGACGAAAGCTGTATTTCTTGGCGCAGTCGAGCAGTTTGGGATTCCATTTATGCTGCCCCTCCTGATAGGCATCCCGTTCAATCATGATCGTTTTAGCGTTATCAAACAGGATTTCCTGAGGTACTCCTGCAAAGAACTGAAATGCATTTTCCAGACCATCGATCCATGCATCGGTACGTTCATGATCATAAAATTTCACGAAAGTCGCTCTGGAATACCCTAATGTTGCGACAAAGGCTTTTAAAGTCGAGTTGTTGCGTCGAATCGTGGTGAAATCTACCTGCATTTGTTGGCCAGGTTGGGTTTCAAAACGAATGATCGGTTCCGGTTTAGCAACTGATTTTAATGTTGCAAGATATTCCCTCAAGATCCTGATCTTTCCTGGATATCCCAACCTTAAAATTTCCTGGTAGAGCACAACAGCAGGAATCCATTCAGGATGAGCTGCGTTTACACGTTTGAGTAAATAGGGTTTATATGGATCAAGAATACTTGTTCTAGGTTGTGTACGCCGATACTGAGGTGTTTCCTTCTGCCGTAAATATTTACGTACGGTATTTCGGGACACCCCCAGTTCACGACTAATGGCTTTAATAGATTTACCTTGTTGATGAAGTATTTGGATTGTCACTGCTTGCTCCAAAGTTAACATGTTGAGCAGTCCAAAATGACCGCTATATTAACCAAGGGGGTCAGTTTTTAAATGCCATTAGGGGGTCATTTTTACACTGCCGCTAACAACGTTACTGTAGAAGGTACTGTGACTGATCCAAACACTGGTTTGACATCAGAACCTGGTACAGACAGCAAGCCTGTTCCTGCACCGACACCTGTTGCACCAGAAGCACCAAGCGTGACGATTGATCCGATTGTTCCTGGCGACGGTGAAAACACAACACTTACAGGTACAGTAAACAACCCAGAAGCGGATGTGACTGTGAATGTCGGTGGTGAAGACT
>NZ_VPBF01000083.1:0-2558 GCF_013418865.1 Acinetobacter sp. YH12117 | reverse complement strand
TTAAGGAACCACAGTTTTGTTTGAGAAACTCCCAATAAGTTGATTCAAATTTAAGAAAAAAATCATCAATTACGCAGAATAATTCGGTACTATTGAACATCAGGACTAGAGTTGTGAGTTTGGTGTGGTAACTCAACTGATGGCTCTAGTCCTCTTATTTTTCAAGTCAATTTCTTATCCGCGATTCAGGTTAAGTAGTAGAACTAAAATCTTTCGTGAAACAATGATTATTAATTGCTCGTGGAACATGAAAAATCATAAAAAAAGCCCAATCGGAGATGGTTGGGCTTTTAAATCGACATACGACACTGAAATTTAAAGATAAATAAAGAGAATTTCGTATAAGGTGTATTATGTTAATTTTAGGAAAACTAATTAGTTATAACAGAGGATCTATTACGATCACTGATTTGACCAACACCTGATTTTATAAGCTTATTAAGTAACTCATTCCGCCCATTTGTCATAGACCATTTCATTTCTTCATCGGTAATAACTGTTGCAACTAAAAACTCCATTTTTCCATTTGGAAGCTGTGTACTAAGAGGTAGAGGCTTTTGTGCTTTTGTAATTAAAACATTAATTTTGTCATTAGCATTTTCACCAACTTGTATAGCTTCAATAGTCAGCCCATTATATTTTTCAACTCTTGCTAAAATACCCGCATCATTTAATAATTCAGCTTGGGCCGCCCATTGTAAAAACCAAAGTGGCCATTCTTCATTTTTTTCTCTAGTCATTAATATTAATTCATATCCATAACCTGCTGCACCAGAAGGAGTAGAGGTTGGTGATTTCGATTTTAAAGTTGCCGAACTTGAAGTAGTTCGCCCTAAATGATCTTTCTCAACTTTTACATCAGAAACAGTTGCTTGAGCTGGCATATCAGAGTTTGTAAATCAAAAAAGTAGAATACACAAAAATATTTTTACCAATTTTGTCTGCCGGAATTACATATAACCCCCCACCAGGCCATACACCAGCCATGTGGACTATTTTCAAAATATCATTAGGTAATTGACCTATATTTTTTTCATAATACTGAGTTCTAGTGTCATATACATTTTGCCAAACGTCTTCTTGATTTTGTTGGGCGCAACTTATCGTAGAAAGCGATGTTAAGCCTATAAGACCGAATAACTTATTTAATTTACTAAGCATTTAAGATTTCTTTTAGTATTTTTGGTTTTTCTATTCTATTAATCTCTATCAGCTAAAGCAAAACAATCCTATTTAACATAATGGCGATTATACGCAATACATTTGTATATTAATATAAATATCAGATACTTATTCAAAGCATAAAAATCTAAAAACCATAAAAAAGCCGATTTTGAAACAAGTCGGCTTTTTTATGAGCGGTTTTGATAGTTCTTGCCAATAAATTTGTTTAAAAAGTAGTCGATTTTGCGATTTTTTAAATTTTATCAATGCTTGAATGCTTAAAATTATCCACATTTTTTGTGAATAAAATTTAGGCTATTTTGTACGCCTGGGCTTACGTAAATTCTGGTTCTTTACGGCTGTCCAGGAGAGGTGAATTTTCCTATGATGAAGCCATAGAGAACAGGATGTTCCAAACAACAAGAATAAGAAAGATCGCACCAGGAACGTGAGGTAAGACAGGAGTCATACTTAGCAACCCAATATGAAAAACCCCGGCAGGATGCCGGGGTTTTTTATTGCCTATCCTTTCTCATTTGCAAAACAAACATAATGCCCCTAAAATATAGACTATAATCTATATTCTGGTTGTGGTATGTGGACTGTCATTACGACAGATCTATTTAATCAGTGGCTTGAACAGCAAGATGAACCTACACAAGAGAAGGTCCTAGCTGCCCTGGTTGTTCTACAGCAGCAGGGACCGAGTTTAGGCCGTCCTTTAGTAGATACTGTGTATGAGTCTAAATTTACCAATATGAAAGAACTGCGTGTTCAACATCGCGGTAGACCCTTAAGAGCTTTCTTCGCATTTGATCCCTTACGACAGGCTATTGTTCTATGTATTGCTGATAAAGGCGGTAAAAAGCGTTTTTATAAAGACATGCTGGATATTGCAGATGAACAATACCAACTTCATCTCACTACCCTAGGAGATAAATCTAATGGCTAAGACTCTGCAAGAATTGTTAGCTAGCCGCTCTCCAGAGAGCCAAGCCCGTATTCAAAAAATGGCTGATGAATTACTGCTAGAAAATCAGCTTCATCTTATTCGTGAAGAACTCGAAATTTCTCAAAAAGAGCTTGCTGAAACTTTGGGAATAAAACAGCCATCGCTTTCAGCAATAGAAAATCGTGGCAATGATCTTAAGATTTCAACCATGAAAAAGTATGTTGAGGCAATGGGTGGGAAGCTCCGTATTGATGTAGAGCTTCCAACAGGAAAACATATAGGATTCAATGTTTAACAATAAAAATGGGAGCTATAGGCCACTGCTGTCCCATAGTTTGCTTTAAATAAAAAAACCTGAGTCCTAACAGTTAAAATATGAGTGTAAACAAACACTTTAACGACCAGGATTCAGGTTTTGTCACATCAGAATACCGTATTTCAT
>NZ_VPBF01000082.1:0-2696 GCF_013418865.1 Acinetobacter sp. YH12117 | reverse complement strand
TAAATTTTCAGCGTTGCTGGCTCCCCGTCAGCCGGATTGGGTTGCATCGCAGGGGTGTCGAAAGAGTCAACTGCGGTCCAAAGCTGTTGGACTTGGGTGAAAAGGGCGTTTATTCTTCCTATACGTGCCGCGTTCCAGGCGGCGACTATGAGGGCTATGTCGATGCCCATGTGCGCCGGCTGGAGGCGCTACGCCGGGCCGGTATCGTCGAGCGGATCGACGCCGACCAATGGCGCATCCCCGATGATCTGGTCAGCCGTGCCGCCGCCCATGACGCCGGCCGAGACAGTCAGGCCAGCGTTCGCGTCCTTTCCCCGGTCGATCTGAACAAACAGATCGGATCGGACGGCGCGACCTGGCTGGACCGGCGGCTGATCCACGGCGAGACGGCCGACCTTGCGCCAACCGGCTTCGGGCAACAAGTCCGCGAAGCCATGGACCAGCGCCGCGAGCACCATATCGAACAGGGCGACGCCACCCGCAGCCGGGACAGCCGCGTCTTCTACCGGCGCAACCTTCTCGCCATCCTGCGGGAGCGCGAGGTAGCCGGCGTCGGATCGGATATGGCTTTGAGTAAGGGCCTGCCGTTCCGCGCCGCCACGGACGGCGAGAGCGTCAGCGGCAAGTTTACCGGAACCGTGCATCTATCGAGCGGCAAGTTCGCCGTGGTCGAGAAATCCCATGAGTTCACCCTTGTCCCGTGGCGGCCGATCATCGACCGCCAACTCGGCCGCGAGGTTATGGGCATCGTGCAGGGCGGGTCGGTGTCGTGGCAGTTAGGGCGGCAGAGGGGGCTGGAACGCTGAGTGCGCCCATGCCGCATTGCGAAGCAAAAGATAATCTGATAAAATGTAGCAATTCATATTCGTAAGCGTGGAGTAATCAGATGGGAAATTCCAAGTCAGCAGACAAGTAAGCCGCAACAACCAGTATTGTTGTTGCGGCGCTCTGTAAGGCTAGTCTCATCTGATTGCTGACGAGCAGACGTCGCCCGGTATTCCTTAATCTTAATCGAGGGTTGATTCGTCATGACCACCACACGCCCCGCGTGGGCCTATACGCTGCCGGCAGCACTGCTGCTGATGGCTCCTTTCGACATCCTCGCTTCACTGGCGATGGATATTTATCTCCCTGTCGTTCCAGCGATGCCCGGCATCCTGAACACGACGCCCGCTATGATCCAACTCACGTTGAGCCTCTATATGGTGATGCTCGGCGTGGGCCAGGTGATTTTTGGTCCGCTCTCAGACAGAATCGGGCGACGGCCAATTCTACTTGCGGGCGCAACGGCTTTCGTCATTGCGTCTCTGGGAGCAGCTTGGTCTTCAACTGCACCGGCCTTTGTCGCTTTCCGTCTACTTCAAGCAGTGGGCGCGTCGGCCATGCTGGTGGCGACGTTCGCGACGGTTCGCGACGTTTATGCCAACCGTCCTGAGGGTGTCGTCATCTACGGCCTTTTCAGTTCGATGCTGGCGTTCGTGCCTGCGCTCGGCCCTATCGCCGGAGTATTGATCGGCGAGTTCTTGGGATGGCAGGCGATATTCATTACTTTGGCTATACTGGCGATGCTCGCACTCCTAAATGCGGGTTTCAGGTGGCACGAAACCCGCCCTCTGGATCAAGTCAAGACGCGCCGATCTGTCTTGCCGATCTTCGCGAGTCCGGCTTTTTGGGTTTACACTGTCGGCTTTAGCGCCGGTATGGGCACCTACTTCGTCTTCTTCTCGACGGCTCCCCGTGTGCTCATAGGCCAAGCGGAATATTCCGAGATCGGATTCAGCTTTGCCTTCGCCACTGTCGCGCTTGTAATGATCGTGACAACCCGTTTCGCGAAGTCCTTTGTCGCCAGATGGGGCATCGCAGGATGCGTGGCGCGTGGGATGGCGTTGCTTGTTTGCGGAGCGGTCCTGTTGGGGATCGGCGAACTTTACGGCTCGCCGTCATTCCTCACCTTCATCCTACCGATGTGGGTTGTCGCGGTCGGTATTGTCTTCACGGTGTCCGTTACCGCGAACGGCGCTTTGGCAGAGTTCGACGACATCGCGGGATCAGCGGTCGCGTTCTACTTCTGCGTTCAAAGCCTGATAGTCAGCATTGTCGGGACATTGGCGGTGGCACTTTTAAACGGTGACACAGCGTGGCCCGTGATCTGTTACGCCACGGCGATGGCGGTACTGGTTTCGTTGGGGCTGGTGCTCCTTCGGCTCCGTGGGGCTGCCACCGAGAAGTCGCCAGTCGTCTAACCGACGACTGGTAGCAGGCCCGCTCCGATGCGGCGCACTAACCATCGAAACCTCGTGAATGTCGGTATCCTGTCTGGCAGGATACCGCTCATTTCCCTTGTTCAGTTCATCGCCGTCGCCGAGCATCTGAATTTTCGGCATGCGGCCAAGGCACTTGGTATCAGCCAGTCGAGCGTCAGCGCGCGTGTGAAAGCGCTGGAGGATAACCTTGGTGTCCTGCTATTTGAGCGCCATGCGCGGGGCGTTCGGCTAACAGACGCAGGCAGGCACTTCATGGAGCGTGTCACGGCGGGTGTCGATCAACTCGATCACGCAGTGAAGACCGCGGAGTGACGGGCACTGGCTGGCAATGTCTAGCAACGGCAGGCATTTCGGCTGAGGGTAAAAGAACTTTCCGCTAAGCGATAGACTGTATGTAAACACAGTATTGCAAGGACGCGGAACATGCCTCAT
>NZ_VPBF01000081.1:0-3158 GCF_013418865.1 Acinetobacter sp. YH12117 | reverse complement strand
ATCAAGAGTATTGCCGGATCTTTTTCACATCCAAAACTTTCGGTAAAAAGTCTTATTCCGTTTTTTTTAACTATTTTCTCTTTCATTTCCTCGCCTTTCTGTTTTATAGATTCATTAGTTTTTGGAAAGAAAAGTCGAGGCTGAACATTTCCGTTTCGTTTATTATTGATTCTGCCTGTGCTTCTCTTCCATAAGCAAACATTTGCTGTTCATAATTTTCAATAGCCTCTTCAATGCTGTTAAATTTCCCATTGGTCAGATTATCCGACAATATCAAGGCATCCATCAACCCACTGTTTACGCCTTGTCCTGCAAAAGGAGGCATCAAATGAGCAGCATCTCCAATCATCGTTATGGGTAATGGACGCTTACTTTTCCAAGACTTATCTAAGGGAAATAGATTTAAAACCTTTGAAAGTAAGTGTATTAAAGGAGATTTTAAAAGATTACAACTCTTATTCAAATAAAAATTTACTTGATTTTTATTTGCTAAGTGGTGGAGTTGCAAAATATATAGAACTATTTATCTTAAACAGTAGTTTTGATTTAAAATCTATGATAGATACAATTATTGATCCAAACTCAATATTTTTGGAAGAGGGAAAAAATAGACTTATTGAAGAGTTTGGAAAAGAGTATGGAACATATTTTTCTATTTTAGCTTTAATCTCTGATTCAAAAACATCAAGAAGTGAAATAGAATCAATTTTGGAAAGAAATATTTCAGGACATTTATCACGACTTGAAAATGACTATAACATCATAAAATCAATTAAACCAATAAATGCTAAACCAAACTCAAAAGTACAAAAATATGAGATAGTTGATAATTTTTTATCCTTTTGGTTTAGATTTATTTTTAAATACCAATCACTAATCGAAGCTGAAAATTTCGATAGATTAAAAGAGATTATCTATAGAGATATCTCAACTTTTCAAGGAAAATTCCTTGAAAAACTTTTTGTGGAACTCTTAAAAGAGAAACAAACTTTCACTTCTATTGGCTCATATTGGGAGAGAAATAATCAAAATGAGATAGATATAGTTGCTATCGATGATATTGATAAGAAACTTCTAATTTGTGAAGTAAAACTAAATGAAAAACGGATAAACTATCAGGCTTTAGTTTTGAAATCTCAAAAATTAATTCAAGAGTATAAAGATTATGAGATAGAGTATAGGCTTTTATCGATAAAAGATATTTAAAATTAGAAAAACAGATAATAGCTGGTGCTAGAGTGGTTGCTAGGGTAATTACTCTAATTTCAAGTTGTTGCAAGTGGTTTTTGCAAACTTTGTATAAAGCCTTAATCGATATAAAAGTTAAGTTTGATTATATATAATTGTTGAATAATTTAAAAGGAGTACAAAATGAAAAAAGTTTTAATTTTAAATGGACACCAATATTATGAAAATGTTGCAAAAGGTGAATTAACTGAAAAGATTTTAGAAAAAGCGACACAATTTTTCAAAGAAAATAACTTTCTTATAAAATATACAAATATAGATAAGGGTTACGATATAAAAGAGGAGTGTGAGAAGTTTGAGTGGGCTGATTATGTGTTGTTTCAATATCCTGTTTATTGGATGGGTGTTCCTTGGATTACAAAAAAATATTTCGATGAGACTTTTACTCAAGGAAGACACTATGCAAACGACGGAAGAAGCAAAAACGATGATAGCAAAACTTATGGAAGTGGTGGATTACTAAAAGGCAAAAAATATATGCTAAGCTTGACATATAATTGTCCAAAAAGTGAGTTTAACAATCCTGATGGTTTTTTTGATGGATTATCACTAGATGAAGCAAATGTTGCTACTCATAAAACTTTTCAATTTGTTGGATTAGAACCTTTAAAACTTACTCTATGCATGATATTTTTAAAGGAGATTTGGATTTAAATAAAGAGTTAGCTAAATTTGAAGATACTTTAAGAGAGAATTTTAAGTTTAGTGTATATATAATTTGATATATTTAATTTAAGGAGCTATAATGAGTTTATTATTAAACAAAGGTAAAATAGGTGATTTGGAACTAAAAAATAGAGTTGTAATGCCACCTATGTGTATGTATAAAAGTGATAATAGTGGAGAATTAAAAGATTTCCATATGTTTCACTATACTTCAAGAGCAATGGCTGATGTTGGTTTAATTATTGTTGAACCAGCATCAGTTGAGCCAAAAGGAAGAGTTTCATCTTTTGAATTAGGACTTTGGGATGATTCTTTAATTGAAAATCATAAAAAAATGAATGAGAAGTTACACTTATTTGGAGCAAAAAGTTCTATACAATTAGCTCATGCAGGAAGAAAATCTGAAGTTGTTGATGATATTTGTGTAGCTCCAAGCTCAATTGCTTTTAGTCAAAAATCACCATATAAAGTTCCAAAAGCGTTAAGTCTTGAAGAGATAACAAAAATAAAAGAGTTGTTTGTAAATGCTGCAATTAGAGCCGAAAAAGCAAATTATGATTCAGTAGAACTTCACGCTGCTCATGGATATTTGTTGTGTGAATTTTTATCACCTTTAACAAATAAAAGAGATGATATTTATGGTGGAAGTTTAGAAAATAGGTGTAGATTAGTAATTGAAACTGCAAAAGAGATAAAAAATAGGGTAAAATTACCCCTTATTGTTAGAATTAGTGCTGATGAATGGATGCAAAATGGATGGAATATAGAAGACTCTATTTATTTATGTAAAGAGTTAGAAAAAGTTGGAGTTGATTGTATTCATGTTTCAAGTGGTGGAAATATAGAAAATCCAGATAAGATACCAAAAATTGAACCATTTTATCAAGCTAATTGGGCAAAAGAGATTAAAAAAAGTGTAGATATTCCTGTTATTGCTGTTGGTTTAATAACAACAGCAAAAGAGGGTGAATATCTTCTTGAAAATAGTTTTTGTGATTTTGTTGCATATGGAAGAGAGTTGCTTAAAAATCCAAATCTTGTATTTTATGCTGCAAATGAACTAAACGAAAAAGAGAAAATTAATAGCTCTTATGCAAGAGCATTTTTAAAATAATATTCTCTGTACACGACAAAAATAGATAACTCATTGAAATAATGTCACAATAATTGTTTTCTAACGACGAATACTATGACACATCTCAATGAGTTATATCTTATCTTAAACAAATCTCTAAAATGGAACA